>NMQN01000770.1 GCA_003575245.1 Candidatus Atribacteria bacterium 1244-E10-H5-B2
CGCTGCCATATTTAATCCTGTTTGTCCTCCCAGCGCCGGTAGTAATGCATCCGGTCTTTCTTTTTTAATTATTTTTTCTACAAACTCAGGTGTTAATGGCTCGATATAAGTTCTATCTGCAAATTCAGGATCTGTCATAATCGTAGCAGGATTGCTGTTTACGAGTACCACCTTGTAACCTTCCTGCTTTAAAACCTTGCAAGCCTGGGTTCCAGAATAATCAAATTCGCAGGCCTGCCCGATGACTATTGGTCCTGAACCTATAAGCAAAATTTTCTTTAAATCTTTTCTTTTGGGCATAAATAATCTTTCTAATTTCTAATTATTAAAATTCTTAATTAGTTCCTGGTGAATAATTCACCTTTTTTACTTTTTCAAATAGTACTGAAAATAATATCTTATAAATATTATTTTATTTTAAGTATAATTTATTAATTTAATTTTATTTTTCTATTTTTTATCTCTATCATCCAAATTTATACATTAGTTCCGGTGATCTTGCCATATCTCTTAGTAGTTTTCTAATATTTAATGCCATTACCGATAGTGTTGCCCATATTCTGTCTCCCTCAAATCCATTATAGAGGGACCTATCCAGTCCACACATCCTTTTACCCTCACTTATCTTAGCTTCAATTGCGGATCTTTTATTTGAGAGCTTCTTTTTGTGTGGAGTCATAGTCTTATTTCTATCTTTTTTGTGAGGTATTGCAAGGGCTATTTTGTATTTTCCTTCTAAGCTTTCAATAATGTCTCCATCATAGAAACCTCTATCAGCTGCCCCACTTTTAAATTTACTGCCAAATACTTTAGCGTGGGAATCTATTGAACCTGCAAGCATGCTGACATCAGAGATATTTCCCTCATAGAGGGTATGATTTGTTATATAACCGTTACCACTCATATCCAGCCTAAGCTTTACTCCAAATTCACAGGGCTTTGATAGTTTGCCTTTAGGTAGAGCTCTTGAATGATTCTGGTAGTAGCTTACTATCTTGCCAGCTATTTTCTCTCCTCTAAGCTTAGCTTCTACCTCGTCTACTATCTTAATGCCGGTGTCTTTTAATTTAGCATATCTTTTTAAAGTTACTGCAAAAATAGCTTCGCCAGTCTCATCTATAGCAGCGTTTGCAGCATCTATCTGCTCTTTTGCAATGGCAAGAAGAGCAGTACTTGTGTCTTTTAGTAGTTTTTTACTCTTTTTGGAGGCACTGTAGTATACCTTAGAGATTGATCTGGCTTTCTTTATCACTTTAGTTTTTACCATATCTTTTTTGTATCTTACCTTTTGGACCACTGCAGCTGCTTCTTCTATTACTCTTGAGAGAAGCCCAATCTCTGTGGGATAGATTATGTTTTTTTCTAAGCTTGTGGTGTCTGTAAATAAGATTTTACCATCTATTATCTTTTTATCTATAAGCTCTGCAGTAAAGGTTGCAAGTATCTTTTTTACTTTTTCTGCGCCAAGTCTTTGTCTTATCTTTACAAGAGTAGAGTGGTCTATTATCTTTTTACCTTGCTTGTTGCACCTGGCCACCTCCCTGTAGGAGAGACCACAGAAGTGCATGTATGCATTATTTAAATGAAGCTCTTCTATAAGGGCCCTGTCAGGCTTTCTATACAGGTGCTTTAAAAGTATTAGCCCCAGGGATAGATCTGTCTTTTTGGTAGATCGTCCTCTTTTTGAAGGGAAGCACTCTTTGTATATACTGTTTATTTTTTCCCAGTTTAAGACCTTTTTTAATTTGATTAGTTCATTGTCCTGGGGTAAAATGTCATCTATTAGAGTATCAGTTATTTCTAATTGATACTTAAGACCTGTAAACATATGGACTCCTTTTTTATTTGGTTGTATTAAAGGAATTTTACCATATTTTACAGGTCTTTTTAATTTGTTTATATCCATATTTTTCATATTCTGGTATATTTTTAACTACAATTATTCACCAGGAACTAATTAGCTCAGTAAACTTGCTAAAAATATATCTTAGGTCATAAGGACCAGGTTTTCCTTCTGGATGGTGCTGTACGGTATATGCATTTATATCCACATACTCCAATCCTTCAATTGTATTATCATTCAGATTTATATGCGTTATTTTACAACCGGTACCGGCAATATCTTTTAACGATTCTTCGTCAACCGCAAATCCATGATTCTGTGATGTTATTTCAATCTTTCCTGTTTCCAAATTTTTAACTGGATGATTACCGCCATGATGGCCAAATTTTAGCTTATAAGTCTTTGCTCCCAGAGCAAGAACCAATAGCTGATGCCCCATGCAAACTCCGAATATAGGTTTTTTGCCAATTAACTCTTTAATTGTGGTAACTGCATAATTAACAGCTGCGGGATCGCCTGGTCCATTAGAAAGGAAAATACCGTCAGGATTATATTTTAAAATTTCTTCCGGTTTTGTAGATGCCGGTACAACAATTATTCTAAAACCCTCCCAATCCAGACATTTAAGAATACCCATTTTTACTCCAAAATCTACTGCTACAACAATATACCTATAATCACTCTTTTCAGGATTATAAGTATACGGCTTATCGCAAGTAACATACTTTACCAGATCCCTTTTAATAATTGATGGGTAACCTTCCATCTTTTTTTTCAACTCACTTTCATTCTCGGTTTCAGTTGAAATAATTCCTTTCATTGCGCCCTCAAGTCTAATATGCCTGGTTAATTGCCTGGTATCTATCCCGGCTAAACCTACAATATTATACTTCTTAATATAATCCCCGAGACTGCCCTCTGCCCTCCAGTTACTGTAGTAATCAAAGAATTCTTTTACAATCAGGCCCTTCGCTTGAATTTTATCAGATTCTACATCTACACTGTTTACACCATAATTTCCAATCTGGGGATAGGTCATTGTAACTATTTGCTCACAATAAGAAGGATCGGTTAAAATTTCCTGATAGCCGATCATAGATGTATTAAACACTACTTCACCAATTGTTTCGCCGCTACACCCAATATTTTCACCTTTAAATAACTTTCCATCTTCTAACATTAAAATTGCTTTTAAAATTATAATCCTTCCCGTATATGTTGTTTATTTATGTAAACTAATTTACCTTTGCTTATGGTGCATACTATCTTTCCCTTTAACTTCCGCCCTATAAAAGCGCTATTTTTGCTTTTTGAAATAAAACTTTCCCTCTTTATTTCCTCTTCCGCTTCCGTATCTATTACTGTAATATTTGCAGTTTTGCCCACCTCTATTTTTCCTGCATCAATACCAAGAATTTTTGCGGGTGATGTGGTAATCAAACTTATAAACCTGGGGAGGCTTATTTTTTCCTCCCTGCACAGTTTGCTGAAAGCAGCGCTAAATAATGTCTCAAGTCCAATGGTTCCAAACTCAGCAAGCCTGAAAGTTATATTTTTTTCGGTATCGAGATGGGGGGCATGGTCGCTTGCTATGGCATCAATTACTCCCTCTTTTACACCATCTATAAGAGCCCGCCTGTCTTCCTCGCTCCTTATAGGCGGCTTAACCTTAAAGTTGGTATTAAAGGTTGTAAGACAGCTGTCGTTGAAGAACAGATGATGCGGCGTTACATCGCAGGTTATATCAATCCCGCCTTCCCTGGCTTTTTTTATCATTTCAACTCCACCCCGTGTACTTACATGGGTTATATGAATTTTAGCCCTGCTCCTGCCGGCAAGCATTATATCTCTTGCAATAATTATATCATCACTCAAGCTGGATATTCCATCAAGCCCCAGCATTGATGAGTAGCGCCCTTCATTTACAAGGCCTCCTCTGGATACGAAGTAATCTTCCTCATGTAATACCAGAGGAAGACCAAATTGAGTTGAATATCTCATAACCTCATACATGAGCCTGCCGTCTCCTACACACCTGCCGTCATCTGAAAAACCAACCGCACCAGCTTCAGCCAAAAGCCCCATATCGGTAATATCGGTGCCTTTAAGGGCCCTGGTCATAGCGGCTACAGGAAGGATCCTGCAGGCTGCATCTTCTGATTTTTCTAAAATATATTTAACCATGGACTCACTGTCTATTGGAGGATTGGTATTGGGCATACAGACAACTGTAGTTATTCCTCCTTTTACCGCAGCTAACGTTCCTGTCTCAATGGTCTCCTCATCTTCAAAGCCGGGGTCACGCAGATGCACATGCATATCCACAAATCCGGGGCAGACTATACAGCCTTTTGCGTCAATCTCGGTCAGTTCCTTTCCCTTCGCCTTAATATTTTCTCCCATTTCAGCCAGGATTCCATCTTTGATATAAATATCGGAGATGAATTCCTTACCCTTTTCAGGGTCGATTACCCTGCCTGACTTTACAAGCACGTTTTTTTTCTCATTCTTATTCATAAAAAAATTTTTAACCTAACATTAAATAAAGTATTGCCATTCTAACTGCTACTCCAAAGGTTACCTGCTCTTCAATTACAATCTTTTCTGCCAGCTCTCCACTGATATCCATTACTTCATCGGTAATCTCTACTCCCCTGTTTACAGGTCCCGGGTGCATGACAATGGAGCCGTGTTTCATTCTCTTGAGCCTTTCCATATCCATTGTCAGAAACCGGTTATATTCCATTACCGATGGATAAAATTTCCTATCCTGCCTTTCAAGCTGCATCCTTAGCATATATACAATATCGGCATCTTCTATAACATCATCTATACAGTGCTTTACTTTCATACCGGAAAAATCTTCGGGAAGGAACATTGTTGGAGAGACTATGGTGACATCCATACCCATCTTTTCAAATAAGTTCATATTAGATCTTGCCACCCTGCTGTCCAGAAAATCCCCCACAATTGCTACTTTTAATCCCTCAAACTTGCCAAATCTTTTCTTTATAGTATAAAGGTCCAGCAGGGCCTGGGTTGGATGCTGATACTTGCCATCACCGGCGTTTATTACCGGAATACCTACAAACCTGTCAACCATCTTAACCGTTCCGCTGTCATTGTGCCTTATAACAATCAGATCGACTTTCATGGAAAGTATAGTTTTTAATGTATCAATTATGGATTCGCCTTTCTTTAGGCTGCTGGTTGAGGGGGAAAAATTAATTATATCCGCGCTCAGCCTTTTTGCAGCAATCTCAAATGAAGTCCTGGTTCTGGTACTTGGTTCAAAAAACAGGTTGACTACAGTCTTGCCCCGCAGTGTTGGTACTTTTTTAACATCCCTTTTTGATATTTCAAGAAAAGAATCGGCATTTGAAAGTATCAGCTTTATATCTTCCAGGCTTAGGCTGTCAGCATCCAGTATACTTTTTTTACTTAACATGGTTATCCCTTTTCTACTACCGTGACACTGTCCAGACCATCGGTCTCTTTTAACTTAACCTCGACAGACTCATTAATTGAAGTTGGGAGGTTCTTTCCCACATAATCTGCTCTCACAGGAAGCTCCCTGTGCCCTCTGTCAATTAAAACCACCAGCTGTATAGACTTTGGCCTTCCAAAATCTATTATTGCATCCATGGCTGCTCTTACAGTTCTTCCGGTATACAGCACATCATCAACCAGAATTACATTCTTGCCCTCTATGTCAAAGGAAATATCAGTTATCCTGGCATTGGGTTTTATGTTCTGCCCAATATCATCCCTGTAAAAGGTTATATCAAGCTTACCCGCTTTAATCTCTATCCCTTCAAACTTCTCAATATTTTTGGCTATTCTATCTGCAAGAGGTACCCCTCTTTTTTGAATGCCGATAAAAACGAGACTCTCCGGACCCTTGTTTCTTTCCAGTATCTCATGTGAGATTCTCATGATTACCCTGTCTATATCATCTTCATTTAATATATGCGCTTTTTCTATCATAGTCTTTCACCACATAAAAAAACCTTCCTGCCATACAGGTAAGAAGGTTAATATCTTGATTATATTATTACTCTTAATAAATATTTTTTTCATTCCTTTTTAGTCTCTCCGGACTATTTTAAAGGTAATAAATATCCAGTTTTTTATTCTGCCAAAAAGATACTATAGGAGATTATAGACAAAAAAACAAGTATAAATTTTAAAATGTAAAACTACTTAAGTGATACTGCAATATTATATAATCTATTTTACATTTGTCCAAAGATTATTTTTTTCTTCTACTTTTTATAAATCCTCTCAATTGATATAATTAAACTATTATTTTTTAAAAAGGAGAGTCCTCTATGAACGTCAAACTTCTAATAACATACGACCCGGCCCATATTGAAAGCAGCAGAGAAAAAGTTGCAAACCTATTGAAAGAAATAAAGGCAAAACATGAGTTCTTGAAATCAAAGTATAACGGTATCTTTCTGGTTGATGTTGCAAAACCCAGAGAAGTGGTAAAAAAGCTAAAAGAAATATCCAAAAATAACATGGATCTGTTCGGCAAAACCTACCGCTACATTCCTATAGATAAATGGGTTAAATCAGAGATACCTGCTATGCAGAAAACAATAAAGTCCCTTGTGCCCAGGATCAAGGAAAATGAAAAGTGGATGATGGATATAGAGAAGAGATACTATGATAAGCATGACCACAAAGAGCTTATAATAAAGCTTACCGATGTGGTTGACCGTAAAGAAATTGACTTAAAAAAACCAGAAAAGATAATAAAGGTTGAAATTGTGGGAAAGGACGCAGGAATTTCACTGCTGGAACCGGATGAATTTCTGATAGTATCCTGATTATATGCTTCTGGTTCCTTTTTTAAAATATTTAAAAAATCTATCCTGGTACTGTTCAAACATTTCCCATCTATCAAGCTCCTGTTTCAAATCTGATGGTTTGATTTCTCCATTTTCAAATAGCTTGAAGAGAATTTCTATTTCATCTCTGGCTACGATAGGAAATCCCAGTCTATCCCTGGTAACTACCGGAAACCCATCACTACCTACTTTAACAGCGCTCTTCCTTAATAAATCCGGTATCTGTGAAGAGTAGGCGCTTTCCGATATTATTTCCTGAATAAACTTAGAAAGTGAAACATCCCAGAATTCATCCACTCCCTTAATAACTGCGCTATAGGGATCTTTCCTCTTATCTATATCACTGGATATATTTCTGGCAACCGAGTCCAGTGAATTTGATACTATATCCATTTTTTCAAAATCCCTGCTGAGCTTCAAGCCATAAAGAATCATGGCCAGATTGCTATCCTCAGAAGCAAGCATCTCAAATGCTTTTCTGGCTTCGCCGCTGAATCCATCTACCCTCAGCATATAAGAAGGAGTAATTAACTTTGGCCTCTGACAGGTAATCATTCCCTCCCTTATTACTGTCTCGGACTCTGAACTTCTTCCCTCAAAATCCAGATATAAGGGCACAGTCAGCATATAATAATGAATAGTAGTAGAATCAAATGAAGCCAGCAGTTTCAAGGGTGGCTTTATTATCTCAGTACTCTCTATTGCATCTTTAATTTTTTCTTCTATGTTCATAATATATCAATCACTATTGAAACACGATGCAATACATTTTAATGCCAAATATCTCAAATAGCAACCCGACATATAAATATTATTTAAATTTTAGTTAAAATTTTGTGGAGTTAGCCTATAAGCCGAGTTATATACCAACTAGGAACATCCCTCCTAATTGACCTTGCAATAAGGATTAAAATTAAGATTAGGAGGGCTAAAATGAAAGGTCTACTTTCCCGGTATATGACTTATCTTCGTATCGAAAGAGCTTGCTCCCCATACACAATTACAAACTATCGCCTGGAGCTTGAAAAGTTCCTTTTCTATCTACTCAGTAATGATATTCCAGAGATTGCTGATGTTACTGTCTCCTGGATCAGGGAGTATATCTACAAAATTAAAGAGGAACGTAACCTGTCCAATGTATCACTCTATAGCAAGATTGCGATACTAAAGAGCTTCTTTAACTTCCTACAAAGTGATGGGATCATCACGGAAAATCCAGCTACCATAATAAAGCTGCCCAGGAAGGAAAAACCAATCCCCAAGATAGTATCTGAGGCTGATTTCAAGAGGCTCATATCCTGCATTAAATTCTCCCCTAACCGGTGCAAAAAGAACTACATAAGGGATATGCTTATATTCCATATGCTATACTACTGTGGGCTTCGTAAGGGCGAGCTACTGGCCCTTGATTGGGATGATATAGACCTGGGAAAAGATATTCTAACTGTTAGATTTTCCAAGAATAAAACCGGAAGGATTTTACCTATCCATCCTAAAGTAAAAGAGCTACTTGATAAATACCTTTCCCAGAGACTTCCGCTTGAAAATAGGGCTCTTTTTATTGGTGAGAGAGGCAATAGGATGTGTAAGGCCTCATTTACCAATATGATGAATACATATCTAAAAATATCGGGACTTAAGGAAAAAGGTTATTCAGCTCACAGTCTAAGGCACAGCTTTGCCACTAGATTAATTGAGAATAATGTCAATCTATTTCTAGTTCAGAGGCTTTTAGGTCATAAGAGCTTAGACGCTACAAAGGTTTATATTCATTTTGATAGTGGGAGTTATAGGGAAGCAATAAATTTAATATAAAGACTTTTAAATTATATATACTGGTAATTAAAAAAATTTGTATTAAATTTAATTTAATATTAATATTAATATACGAAAAATTATTCTTTTAACAAAATTTATAATTTATATTATGTCAAAAATGAAAAAAATCATGACAATTGAAATTAAAAACTTATTTGGTTTGTTTAATTATAAAATAAAACTAAATCAAGAAGAAAATATAACTATAATTCATGGTCCTAATGGATATGGAAAAACTACAATATTGAAACTACTGAATGATATTTTTAATTTTCAAATATTAGAATTATTAAAAATATATTTTGATAATATAACTTTAAAATTTAGTGATAATTCAAAGATTGATATAAACAAAATTATTAAAGATGAAGAAGAAGGTTTAATCCTTACTTTTAAAGATACGACTCATAAAAATCTAAGATCCTGCAAAATATTCAAATCTGATTTCATAAAATATCTTAGACATTATAGATGGGAACCAAGATATGTAAGAGAAAGAAATCTATTAAGACATAGACCTATTGCTAGTAGATTTGAAAGAGAAAGGATTTTTGAAGAGTCTTACAGGCATGGAAATCAATTTAAACAATTTTTCAAAGAGGAAAAACCTAAATGGATAAACGAACTATTTAATTCAATTAATGTTAGATATATTGAAGCACAACGGCTATTTAGTTTTGCTCCTAATGATGAAAGTGAAGATTCTGAAGATATTGAACCTGTATCAAAAATATTAATGTATTCTAAGGAACTTTCCAACTTAATTAAGGATAAACTCGGAGAATATGCAACTTTATCTCAATCTCTTGATAGATCATTTCCCTTTAGATTAGTAAAGGTAGGAAGATCAACTAAGGTAGAAGACCCTAGCAAGTTTGTTGACGATTGGACCAAAAAT
>NMQN01000067.1 GCA_003575245.1 Candidatus Atribacteria bacterium 1244-E10-H5-B2
GCTATGTAAGCAGCCAGACAGGAGTTGGTATCTCCAAGAACTAATAAGGCATCGGGTCTCTCTTTGATCAAAACTTCCTCTGTTTTTTTTATCATAGGAGATGAAGCCAGACGGGCATTGCCTGCTCATCCTTATATATTTATGTATGGAGTTTTGATGATTATCACTTTGTATTATTTAATCCAAAAGAATTCATTAAAAGAAATAAGAAAAAAAATCTTCAATGAAAGAAACAAGGCTTAAACTATCAACCATCATCGGTACCCGACCCGAGATCATTCGTCTTTCACGCGTGATGCCCTTACTCGATCAATATCTCAATCACATCATTGTCCACACCGGACAAAATTATGATTATGAGCTAAACCATATCTTTTTCGAAGAGCTGGAACTGAGAAAACCGGATTATTTTTTAAATGTTGATACTTCATCCCTGGGAGCAGCTGTGGGGGATATAATAAAAAAAACAGAGGAAGTTTTGATCAAAGAGAGACCCGATGCCTTATTAGTTCTTGGAGATACCAACTCCTGTCTGGCTGCTTACATAGCAAAACGTATGCATATACCCATTTTCCACATGGAAGCGGGTAATCGTTGTTTTGACCAAAATGTACCCGAAGAAACAAATCGCAGGATCATTGATCATATTGCAGATTTTAATTTAGTTTACACTGAACATGCCCGGCGACATTTAATCTCTGAAGGTTTACCTCATCGCAGGATATATCTTACAGGTTCACCTATGTGCGAAGTGCTGGAATATTACAAACCCGGTATTGATAGCTCAGAGATTCTTAACACTTTAAAACTAAAGTCTTCGGGATATTTTATTGTTTCCACACACAGGGAAGAAAATGTGGATAATGAAGATAACCTGGTTCAAACATTAAATATTCTTAATCATTTAGCGGATAAATATAGTTTGCCGGTAATTGTATCAACTCACCCGCGAACAAGAAAACGTATTGAGACATTAGAAAAGTACGAACCAAATCCATTAATTCAATTTCTAAAACCATTTGGTTTCCTCGACTATATTCATTTACAACAACATGCTAAATGTGTGATTTCTGATTCGGGTACTATCAGTGAGGAATCAGCCATTTTGAATTTTCCCGCAATTTCTCTCAGAAACTCAATGGAGAGACCGGAAGCCCAGGATGCCGGAACGATTATTCTTTCCGGCTTAGATCCGGAAATAGTATTAAACAGTATTAGTATTTTTGTTGAAGAATACAAAAAAAATGAGTTAAATAGAATTATTCCACAAGAATACAGAATAAAGGATACATCATGGCGGGTTTTAAAGTTAATATCCGGTTTAGCACAACTGAGTAATTCATGGGCGGGAATAAGGTAAAAGTGAATCAGAATCAGCAGTCTTTAATAATACTGACAGATATAGATTTAGACAATCAATCAGGCGCATCATGGAATAGGATTTTGTGCTACTCTAAGGCAATTTCTGATGCAGGTGCGAAAGTGATCATTACTTCAGCCAAATATAATACCGTGAATAAAGAAAGAATTGAGAAGCTTGAAAATAATATATTTCTATTAAAATCAAAATCACTGAATTATACAAATAAAAAAAATCTTCCCATTCTTAAAGAATTTAAGTTTCGCAGCAATTTAAATTATTTGAGAGAAATAATAACAGAGCTATGCAATATAAATGATCAAGGCAAATTTCTACTTTATCCTAACAACCTTTCCTTAAGTTTTATCACGTTTTTCTATTTAAAACTCTTTAAAAATAAAACCGTTTATGTAGAAAAAAACGAGCTTCATTTGGGTAGAGCATTGAATTTGCCGTTTCCTGCATCCTTATTGAAAAAACTTATATTCCCCTTTATTTGGATTATTAACCTTATTCCGGGTTTTTTGACAGATATTATTGAGCTGTTCTTTGATGGAATGATCTGCATCAGCACCCGTATGGAGAAACTATATAAAAAATTGAATAAGAATATCATCAGAATTCCAATTCTTACGGATACAGATAAAACTGATACTATTTTCGTACAAAAATCCAATAAGGATTGCTTTAAAATTGCCTATACGGGAACTATCTCAGAGAAAAGAGATGGTGTGTTTTCATTTTTAAAATCGATACATTCTTTAGGTAATAAAAAACCTGGAATTATAGTAAACTTATATGGGCCTGTTACAAATTCAGGAAAATTATATCTTAATGCAATTATTAATAAATATCAATTATTAGAAATAGTCAAATACCATGGGAATTTACCTGCAGATGAGATTCCTGAAATTCTCAGAGCACATGATTTATTGGTTCTACCCAGGCCCTTAAATCTTCAAACAAATTATGGTTTTTCAACCAAACTGGCTGAATATCTGAATTCAGGCGTGCCTGTTCTTTCAACCAAAATCAGCGATTCTGAACTATACCTGACTAATGAAAAAAACATCTACTTTACCGATTCACTTAAGCCAAAAGACATAGCCTCCAAATTAAATAAAATTATAGAAACCCGAAGTTTAAATATTAAGATAGCAAAGGCAGCAATAGAAACACATCATAAACATTTTTTCTTAATCCATATTCTTCTATTAATTTTTCATATTCAATACGTAAGGGACCTTCACCAATGATGATATAGTGAAATTCCTTCTTTTTCTTATATTCCTTTAAGGCTTTAAGAACAGTAAAGTAATCCTTGAAGGGAACCAGGTTCCCCACAGAGACAAAGATTTTTATCCCATTGAATTCTTTTCCTAAAAGTTCTTTACATTTTGCCTTTTTCTCTTCGACCAAATAAGTAAACGAAAATTTGTTTTCAATACCATTATATAAAACAAATCGTTTTTTTCGGGGTCTAAGCTTATTTGCTTTTAAGCCGGCCAGAGAATTTGCCATTACATTCGGTGACAAATGACAGATAAGTGTCCTTATAAAATAACCTTTTTTGAAAAGTCCAATACCATGCCGAATTGATGCATTTATAAATTCAAAACCATACTTTTTAGAAATTATCAGTGAAAATAAAGCAGTTTTAGAATCCCAGGAAAGCACAATATCAGGATGTAGAGTTGAAAGAACATTTTTTAATTCACGGTAAAGTTGCTTTCCGGAATTACTTTTTAGGATAATAATTCGTTTCGAATCAATTTCGTACTCATCAAGATAGTTCTGTTCTACATATTTAAAACTAATAATGAAAATATCATAAGTTCTTTTCAGTAGTTGCTGAGTAAGGATAAAGATCTGTCGTTCCTTACCACCTCTGTGGATTGTATCTGTGGTGAAGATAATTTTCATTTATTATATACAGTAAAAGTCAAGGATTAGCTTGCCCGGAAAAAGAAGGTTATAAGAATATCAGAATAATTCTTATAATAAAAATGTTTATGATGTGTTTCTATTGCTGCCTTTGCTATCTTAATATTTAAACTTCGGGTTTCTATAATTTTATTTAATT
>NMQN01000477.1 GCA_003575245.1 Candidatus Atribacteria bacterium 1244-E10-H5-B2
ATGTTACCGGTGGCTTAGATATGAGCTTGTTTGAAGTAAACGAAATAGTTGATATCATATCTAAAGCAGTTGGGCAAGATACAAATATTGTTTTTGGAGCAATTATTAATGAGGAAATGCAGGATGAATTAAGAGTATCTGTTATTGCTACAAAGTGCGAAGAAAATGCTGAAGAAGAAGAAAAGGAAGAAGTAAATAAAAAAGAATTATTTAAAGAAAATTATGCAGAAAAAGATAATCTGAAGATAGAAGATAAATTCAAAATTAAAGATCAATTGATAGATGATAAGGACTTAGAAATCCCTGCTTTTTTAAGAAAAAAAATGAAAGGTAAGATACCGAAAGATTCTCCAAAACCGAAAAAGACCTTATTTTAAAATCTATTTGTAATTAAAAAATCATAATCTTTACCGATTAACCAAGTAACCAACTAACTAAAAAAATACACAATTTAGTTCTTAAACACAACTATTTTATCTGCAATAGGCTTACACTTGTTTAAAATAAATTTTGGTGCAATTATTCTTATGAAAAAGGCAAAAGGTCGGCAGCTTTCTTTCATTACTTATGAAGCTTCCCAGAAAATTAAAAAAGATGATCCTCTAAAGATTATTTTTGAATCCATAGACTGGAGCTTTATTTATCCTATAATCAAAGATAAATACGTCACCGGTAGAGAATTAGTTTATGACCCGGTGTCTCTATTTAAAGCTCAACTTTTGATCTGGTTGGGTGAAGTAAAATCAAATCGAAGATTAGCTAAGAGCTTACAATTTGACTCGCGTTTTTGTGTCCTTTGCGGTTTTAATAACTTTCTTAAAACCCCCGCTCATTCTACTTTTTCTTACTTCAGGAAAAGAATTGGAAAAGATGTTTATTATAAAATCTTACACCGCTTAATAGCCCAAACAGTAGTTGCTGCTGTAATAAATAAAATAAATATAAGCAGTAACATAGTCCATATAATAATACATTCTAATAATGGAAAAAAGAAAAGTTGTAATTGCAGTGGGAGCAGGTGTAAGTATAATAAAAAACAAAAATCTTCTGAAGATAAAACTAATGTAAAGTTAATTACTAAAAACTTTGTAGCTCTCGGATTCAAAGCAAAAATGGTGATTAATACAAGTACCAAACTGCCATTAGAGGTTATATTAACACCAAAAGAATAGGATAAAAATACCTTTTCTAATTTTTTCGAAGCCAATCATTTTTTATTAAATGTAAAACAATATTTTTATGTTATGAGAAAATACTAATATGTGAAACCAGAGGATTTATCAAGATAGAAAAAGGGTGTAGGTGTTCGTTCTTGCTAATTAAATAATTTTAGCATTCTTTGTTTTAATTGATTTATAAAGAGAAAATAAAATATGTAAAACAAAAATATATTAGATTAAACCTGATAACTTTATTCATTGTTTTTCGGAGTAATAACTTCAGCATTTCTATCTTTAAATTTACCAAGGTATTCTTTTGGTAATGGTTTGTCCGTGATTATTGCATCTAGGTTTTCAATACCAGTTGTGCGGAAGATAGACGCCTTATCAAATTTACTGGAATCTACCAGAAGATAATGAAGCCTGGAATTTTCGAACATCTTTACCTTAATATTTCCTTCCAGGACATTGGATTCATAGATACCCCTTGCATCTAACATCGTGCAGGAGAAAAAGAATTTAGTAACTTTTATATTTGATAACATTTTTTCTGCCAGTGGACCAATCGTTGAGAAATAGCCGTGTCTTATGTTGCCTCCAACAAGAACCAAATCTATTTTATAAATACTCATTAACTCAACTGCCATATATATATTATTAGTTATAATATGCAGGTTATGAGAGGAGAGCGCTAATGTACGAGCAAACTCGTAGCAAGTTGTGCTGGTATCTAAAAAAATCGTATCTCCTGATTGCACAAATCTTTTGGCTAATTCTGCTATAATTCTTTTTTGTTCGAGATTAGTATTAAGTCTTTCATGAAATCTTTTATCGTAATCCCGAGCTATTTTAATGGTGTTGTACTCTTTTATTATAGATCTTTGGTCTGCTAATTTTTTAAGATCCCTCCTAATGGTAACCAGGGAAACATTCATTTTTTCAGCAAGTTCTGCCGGAGATATAAAATTACTATTTTGGATTAAATATAAAATTTTTTCAAGTCGTTCTGATTTGCCCATATACTATCTCCATCTATTTAGTAAATATTGACATATTTTATTTAATAGTGTATAGAATATTTGACTATTATTATAGTATATGATAAAAATAAAGTCAACAAATGATTATATTATGATAATATATCTTGACAATTAATCTAAAAATAGTTAAAATATTGTCATAAGTTTTTCCTTTTCTATAAAATTTATATAAAATATAAAAAAGTTAGTAGAGGAAGTTAATAACTATGAAAGGTGAATGGAAAATGAAGAAATGGCAGGATATTAAAGTTGAGACTTTGCGTAAACTGGTGAGGCTTTCCAATAATCTTGGAAGAGAAAATTATCATCTTGCAATTATTGGCGAAGGTAATACTTCAGCCAAGATTGAGGTTGATAATATTGCTGAGAGTTTTTTTGTAAAAGCAAGTGGGACTCAGCTTGCTAAAGTGAGTGAGAAAGATTTTATTCAAGTGTATTTTGAACCGATTATGCAGCTTATAAATATGGATAATCCTGATGCTGAAGATAATAATAACATCTTTGAAAAAGCTAAAGTGGATAAAAAATGTGAGGCAAGCCCCTCTGTAGAAACCCTATTACATGCTATTTGCCTTAATCTGGAGGGAGTAAACTTTATTGGTCATACTCATCCCACAGCAGTGAATAGATTGACCTGTTCAAAGAGTTTCCCGGAGAATCTTAAAGGGAGAATTTATCCTGATGAAATTGTTCTACTGGGAAAAGAATCGGTTTTTATTCCTTATGCGGATCCAGGGGTTAAACTTGCTCAAAAAGTAAAAAAAGAAATTGAAATATTTTTAGATAAACATGGGGAGAGGCCTAAATCTATTTATTTTCAAAACCATGGATTTGTTGCTTTAGGATCTACTCCTATAGAAGTAGAGAATATTACTTTAATGGCAGATAAGGCAGCGGAAATTCGTTTTGGAGCATTGCTTGCAGGAGGGATAAATACTTTTTCTGAAGATATAGTAAACTATATAGCTGAAAGAACAGACGAAAAATACAGACAAAAGCTATTTGAAGAACAGATATAGAAGGAGTAGTATAATGCAAAAATTTATTGCTATTGATATTGGTGCAGAGAGTGGAAGAGTGATTGTTGGTGATGTATCAAAAATGGAGATAATATATCGTTTCCCCAATAATTTAGCAAGGGTTAAAGACAGTATTTTTTGGGATATTCTGGGAATATTCAATGAGATAAAGAAAGGTTTAAAGAAAGCTTTTAAAAAATATCCCAATCAGATAGTAAGTATTG
>NMQN01000014.1 GCA_003575245.1 Candidatus Atribacteria bacterium 1244-E10-H5-B2
CGAGAGGATCACCGAGAATATTTAAAAGAACTTGCCAGTAAATGGTATTTAGAAAACAAGAAAGCGATAAAGATAAGGAGCTTGAAATATTATCATGAGAATAGAGAAGCCTGCAATATCAGGAGAGAACTTTGGAGAATAAAAAACCGGGAAAAAATCAAAAAATACAATAGGGAATATAAGCGAAAGCATAAAATTACAAGTTAGAGCTATCCCTGGCAGGCTGTCGGAAAATAAGGGGGTGAAATCAATGGGGGGTAATTTTGCATACGTAACTATTCGTTTTTATGGGAATAAAGAAGTAATAGATCCCGCAATCGAATGTTTAAAGGTTCAATTAGAGGATAATATAAAATGCAGGAGAATGGAAAATAAAGACAATTCCAAGCATATCGAAGCGGAAATCACAAGTATAAAATAAATCAAGAAGGTATTTTAATGGCTAACACAATGTATAGATAGTTTGATAAGGGAAACAAGGGGGTGAGTGAGATGTATCCAATGAAAATTCAAAAATATAAATGTTTTGGTTGCGGTAAAGCTTGGTGTAGTAATGAAATACTGGCGATATGTCCAGTTTGTAGAGGCAAAGGAGTCAAAGTAAAAGAGGGAATAAAGGCAGAAGATATAAATATTCCAAAGTGGGATAAGGTAATTGAAAAAGCTGAGAGATTTATTGAAAAAAGCAAAGGAATTTGATCACAGTTATTTACATTATATGAAAGGGGATTGAAAAAATGCCAGAATACAGATGTAAAAATTGCGGTGCGAGATTTTTCGGTTGGGGATCGGGAAAGGTTTGTCGGGAATGTGGCGGAAAATTAGTGCCAGTAAATGAGCTTGCTAAAAGCAGGGTAAAGTGAGGTGGCTCGCTTGACTAGAGAAATAGATTCTCTCAGTTTTCTTAGAGACTATCGAGAGGGCAAAAGCTACGAAGAAATTGCTATCTCTCAGGGTTGCTCAATAACTACTGTCGGTAATAGAGTAAAGAGCCTAGGTTTAAAAAGGATCAGGAAAAGAAGGGAGCTATTTTCAGCAGAAGAAAGATATCTTTTTTCTAAGATGATAGAGACTCGAGGGGGTAGGAAACAGCTGCTCGAGATTCTAAGGGGGTAATGAATAATTTTTTTTAAACGACGTTGGAGCATAGTAATTTTTTTATTTATTGTCTATGGGATTTTACTAATTTGGGTAGTGAAGTTAATCTCCAGGCTAAAAAGATGAGAGGAGATTGGAGATGATAATTTTATGGCTTTTAGGGTTGATGGGTTTAATAGGGGTAATATTTATAATTGTTGCTATTTGTACTCATGATTTTACGAAAGACCCGAAAACAGGGAAAGACGTTAAAGATAAAATAGACAACTATTTACTTAAATAAAAAGGAAAGATTGATTAATGAGAAATAGGAATCCTAAAATGGTGAAGATCTTAAACGAGGAGACTTTAGAATTTCAATGCAAAAAGTGCAGTCGAAAGAAGCAAATAAAGGTTATTGAAGATGTATCCAAGATATAAATGCTTAGTTTGCGGATGGTGCCGGCGTAGGCGAAAAACAATTTTGGTGTGTCCAATTTGTGGGAACAAACCGGTTAGGATGAAAGATGGGGTAGATATTGGAAAAATAATGAAGATAGTTAAAGGGCGGTGATACTATTGCCAGGATTTCTTTCACCTAAGGAGATAGCCAATGCGATGATTGGAATGGGTAAGGCCAAATCTAATTTATCGATTTCTCGCATGCTCCTTTTAGGGATATTAGCTGGAGTGTATATCGGTTTTGGCTCACAATTAGCTATTACGGTTACTTACGATATGCCAAAATATTTGGGAGTCAGTTTTACTAAATTTATGTTTGGGAGCGTTTTTTCGGTAGGGCTAATGTTGGTTATAATTGCTGGTTCAGAACTATTTACCGGAAATAATTTAATCTTGATAGGGGTATTAAACCGTGAAGGCAGTTTAGGAAAAATGTTTAAAAGTTGGTTTTGGGTCTATGTAGCTAATTTTCTTGGTTCCTTATTATTGGTCTGGATTATATTTGGGACAGGGATTTGGAAGATGAGCAATTTTGCGGTGGGAGCAAAAGCTTTATCTATTGCTAATGGAAAAGTAAATCTTAGTTGGTGCGAAGCTTTTACCCGGGGGATCGGTTGTAACTGGTTAGTCTGTTTAGCTGTATGGATAGCGGTAGCGTCTAGAGACATAACCGGGAAGATTCTCGGAATATATTTCCCTATTATGGCTTTTGTAACTCTCGGTTTCGAGCATAGTATTGCAAATATGTTTTTTATTCCTATGGGTTTATTGTTAAGAGATAATGTCGATATATTAACTATATCAGGACTGACCGGTAAATTAAGCAATCTTACTCTACAAGGATTTTTCGTCAATAATTTAATTCCAGTTACATTAGGCAATATTATCGGTGGCTCGTTTTCTGTGGCAGTTATTTATTGGCTAATCTATTTAAGAAAAAAAGGAAAGGGGATTTAAATAATGGGGCGATGTTTTATTGTTATAATCTTAGTTACGTTAGTCGTGATAGCAGTACTAACTTATTTCTCGATCAAAGAAGAAAAGAAGAAAAGAAAGGGGGGTAATTAAAATTATGTGGTGGCTGATTTCGATTCCAATATTAACTTTATTGGCAATAGCTTTTAACGCTTACCAGTCAGGAAAAGAACTGAAAGAAGATATAAAGAAAGGATTCAATTAAGATAATTCGGTGATCCGGTTCCCTATGCGTTCTCCGGATTGCCGTTTACCCCGCCCCTTAGTTTTTTGAATTTTTGGGCTGGGGGGCGGGGGGTACTTAATAGGGGGTTAAGATATTGAAAATTTCAGTAGTTTGCAATCATTGCGATTTTATCGGTCAGTTAGATGTAAAAGAGAAAGACAAAAATAAATATAGATGTCCGGATTGTAATCATAGACTGAAAAAAGGAGCGGGAACATACATTTATTTTAGTGAACGTTCAGTATCGAAAAGATAAAGGGGGTTGCCATTTACCCTGCTATCTGGTTTTGTACCTTTCCAGAGAGCAGGGATTATTAAATAGGTGGTGGTGCTTATGGTACTTATTAGAAATATAAGAGAAGATGACGCAGAGAAATTCCCATCTATGTCAATGTTGGGTCAGTTATTTATTTGATGAAAAGGGTAAATAAAAGGAGGTAGATAAAAAAAATGTGGTGGTGGTTTGTCGTAGTAGTTTTAGTGGTATTACTAATAATTCTTTACTCAACCAAGAAAAAAAAGATTGACGAGAGGGAGGAGAGAGTCACAAATTTGAGCTAAAGGCGTTCGTCGGTGCTTTCGTTTTTGACTCAAGGATTGAGCGACTCTGTAGATTCAAGTTGCTAATGCAACAGTTTTCCGAAAACCTCATGCGGAGTTAAAAAACCTAAAGTTTTCCGCGGCCGGTCGTTTAACATAT
>NMQN01000076.1 GCA_003575245.1 Candidatus Atribacteria bacterium 1244-E10-H5-B2
AGCTAGGATTTAGATAAACAGAAAACATATATAGCCAAAAGCAAAAAAGAGGCTTTGAAATATGCCAGTAAGATTCTAACAAAGGGGGTTTGATCGTGCCAGCTAAATCGAAAGCCCAATTTAAGCTAATGAAGGCAATCGCAGAGGGAACTTATCCTTCTGGGTATCGAGGAATATCAAGGAAGGTTGCTCGTGAATTTGTGGATCATCAAAGTCCCAAAGGATTGCCGGGAAAAGTTAAAAAGAAAAAATCCTTAATTGCTAAAAAACGAATTTTAAGAAAATATAAAAAGAAAAGTAGAGGTAAATAATGTCAAAAACTATCAGGGGCAGACGTGACGGCTCGGGCCCCTTTAAAAATTCTTACCAAAGAAAAAAATCTAAAATAGGTAAGAGAAGACAATCAGGGGTTCCCTGTCCTAAAAAGAAAAAATAATAATAAGTAGGTGATTTATTATGTGGAGATATAAATTATGTACAGGCGTTACACAGGTTTGTAATGCCCATTGCAGGATCAAAAAAATAATATTGTATCACGCAGGTGATGCTACTGTTCCTATTTATGATGAAAAAGATTCTAATAAAACCACTGGTAAAAGGGTATGGACTTTAACCAGTTCTGCCAGCATACCAAGAGACGAAATAGATTTTGGTATTGAAGGGGCTTCTTTTAATGAAGGGTGTTACATTGATTTGACTGTTGGGGAAGTTTTAGTGATATATAAACCATAAGAAAGGGGGATTATTGTGGCTATCCAAGTGGATAAAGAGTTAGAATGGGATCCATTTGTTAAAAAGGTAATGGATAAACTTAAAGATTTAGAAGATAAGATTGATTTAATCAAATCGAATACAGAATTGCAGATTAAAGCAATGAATACACCTATGAATACACCTAAAGTTTTAAAGAAGGTGAAATAGATGGCAATTTTAGCTAACTTAACCGACTTAACAGAGGATGTCAGGGACATCATAAATGAAAAAACTGAGGGTTTTTGGTTAGATACATATATCGAGAGGCAATTAAAGAAGGGACACCAGATCGCCTCTGCAAAAGTAAAAATGGTAAGTATGATCTGGAAAGTTACCTTAGTTGCTGAAGCAGCGGGTGAAGGTGAGGCTCAGATTACTGATGAGCGGGAAATATTATTGCCTTCTAAATTTATAGCTATTGATGACGGTGGAGTCTACTACAATGATGATGTCTGCGATGCAAGCAGTATCAAACAGATCAAAGATCACAATAAAGATTGGTTGGAAGGTTCAGGCACTCCCCATCGCTATTATCTAAGGGGAGATATGTTGGGCTTTGATCAGAAAATTTCCGTAGGTTACACAGTCAGGGTTTATGGGGTTAAGATGCCCGACGAACTTGCCTCTGGTACTGCTCCCTGGGATGCCGATTACCGGACAATAGGCTATCGTTATCTGTTGGTTGATTATGCGGTAGGTATGTGCTGGAAGAAAAAGAACGAGATACAAAAGTTTGCTTTCTATCTACAGCCAAAAGTAGGTAGTTTTTGGGTAGGTCTTAATGAAATGAAAGCAGAGTTATTAGAGGACCGGGATGAGGATTATGGGATGATTCCCGATGATAACCCTGCACGTCCTCATCCAACAGTTAATTAAATAGAGAAAAACCCTCAAAAGTGGTATAATACAAGAGATAGGAGTGATAAATGATAAAGCAATATAAAGATAAAAAGTGGTTAGAAAAAAAATACTGGGAAGAAGAATTATCTACAAGGGCAATACAAAAAATATGTGGGGTATCTAATCGTACTATATGTAAATGGTTAATAAAATTTAATATACCTTGTCGTTCTCGTAGTAAAGCAAATCATTTAGGACAAGCAAATCATTGTAAACTTTCCCAAAAAGCAATTGAATGGATGAATGGGGAATTACTTGGAGACGGAAGTCTAAGAATGATTTCTAAGTATTCAGCACTATTTGCTTATACTTCAAAATATAAAGAATACATAAATTATGTATCTAAAATATTAAATTTTTTCGGAATAAAGCAAGGTGGGAAAATAAATAAAATATATCACAAAAAATATGATACATATTCTTACCATTATGTTTCTCATTCATATATAGAACTTTTACCAATTTACAAAAAATGGTATCCAAATGGCAAAAAGATAATTCCAAGAGACATTAAATTAACTCCACTAACATTAAAACAACATTATATCGGCGATGGTTACTTAGCATATCATAGAAATAGAAATACATCTATTAAATTATGTACAAATGGTTTTCCTATAGAGGATATTAAGTTTTTAGTAAAAAAATTGGCTAAATTAGGATTAAAAGTTACAGGTAGACCATCCGATAATACAATTGGTATTTCTGCTTATTCTACTAAAAAATTTCTTAATTATATTGGGAAATGCCCAGTGAACTGTTACCAATATAAATTTAATTATGGAGTGAATTAAAAAATGCCAAAACAAATAATTAAATTCTTAGATGACCTTTCGCCATCTGATTTAAAGTTAAGAGATTTACCGAGGAAGCCAGATTCTTTAATGAACCTTTCGTTTAATTGCTACGGCCAGCTTGTAAAAAGGGCAGGTTATAGTAAATATAATATTGATTCTATTGCTACCGATCCACCAGATCCAGAACATAAAATAGTAGGCTTACATAGATCTTATAAGCGGAATACAGCAGAGAAAGAATTTATTGTAGCTTGGAATCAAGGTCTCTATAAATTGCCAGATACTGGAGAACATACTCCTGCTCCATTGACCGGTTGTCCGACTTTAAGAGCCAATGCTGACACTTATTTTGCCGACTTTGCCGACCACTGTTATATAGTCAATGGTGTAAACTCAATGATGAAATACGATATGACCTATGTAAGGATAAATGGTATTGCTGTTCCAATCGCACCGACAGACAATTCAAGGGTTACTGGTGGATTATCAGCAGGGGTTTACCATTTCTGTTATACCTTTGTAGATGAGGATGGTTATGAAGGGAACGGCGGGGCAGAATCAGAGCCGATAACCGTAGAGGCAGCAGAAGATAAAGGGATAAAAATAGATATTGCTACTGGTATTGTTACATTTATAGGTGATGGTTTGAACGATGCAATATTTACTGGAAATGTAACTACAAGTTATAAAATCGAAATTGATGAAGAAGGAACACCTGATACTTTTAAATGGACAGATGATGGTGGAGGAAATTGGACTGAGGATGTAGATATTACAGGCTCTGCACAAAATTTAAGTAACGGAGTTACAATTACTTTTGCGGCTACTACGGGGCATACCACGGGGGACTATTGGACATTAACAGTAGATCCGAAAATAGCCAAGCGTAGGATTTATAGAACTACTGTAGGAGGATCTATCTATTATTACAATGGAGTAGTTGAAGACAATGAAACACCTACTTACGATTCGATAATGTCAGATGAAGAGATATCGCTCAAATCTGTTCTGCACATCGACCATAATGCACCTCCTGCTGCACCCGATTTAGTGGTAAAAAGATTAAGTAGAATAAATATAGCGGTAGATGATGATTTATATGTATCAAAAAATTATGACAAGACCACTGGCGCCAGAAGTGTAGAGTATTTCCCTCCCTATAATTATTTCCCGACCGGTAACGGGCAGAATATAACCGGCTTGATAGAGCAATTGGGTGGACTTCCGGTATTTACTGAAAATACCATTGAAAGACTGGTGGGGACAGATGAGGATAATTTTGAGCTTAGAAATGCCCATCAGGAAGATGGCTGTATAGCTAAGAGGTCAGTAGTAAATTGCAAAAATTATGTAGTTTATCTAGCATTTAACGGTATATATATCTTTGATGGGGTCAGTGCTAGGGCAATAGACGTTGCCTTCGGTGGCAGGCTTAATAAATATATAAGAGAAAATATTAATTATAGTAAAGCAAACCTATCCTGTGCCACCTATTATGACAATAAGTACCTGCTCTGTATACCGACAGGGGAAAGTGCCGTCCCGAATGTAACTATATATTTTGATTTTTCAACCGGGAAATATGGGGTATATTCCTTTGCTTTTAGTTGTTTTTCCAAGTGGGATAAGGGAGGGGACGGATTATCACTTAAAGGTGGGAGCAATACGATAGGTAGAGTTTATGAAATTGGAGGAACAATATTAACAGATTACAATGAATCAACTGAAGAAGATGATGATATTACTGCTTATGATGAAATAGAACCGATAGATTTTGGTAGACCTGAAGTATATAAACAATTCTATTCGATATTTATAAAAATTAAAAGCACTGGGGGGGAAGCCTTTAAATTTTATTATAAATTAGATGATGATGCAGATTGGACTTTAGTAAGTAAAACTATAACTAAAGATACCACAAAATGGTATCGTGTTGGCTTAGGTTCGGGAGGTAAAAGGGCAAGAGCATTACAACCTAAACCATATATGTCTGATAAATTTTACTTTGAGATACACGGCTTAGCGATCTGTTATGATGAAGAAGCATTTGCCGAGGAGAAGGACTGATGGAAATATCTGATATAAAAAGAGAATTAGGATTAGAAAATATAGACCTCGAAGATATAGATAGGATAAAATTTCAATTACAGCAGATAAATGACACCATTCAGGGAGGTATACGTAGTGCTAATCTCAAAGAATATCGTAATACCTACGTGATAAATGCTCAAGATAGTTTAGATTCTACTTACCCTATGTATGTGCATTTTAATATCATAAGCGAGATGACCAGGATAATTTCAATAAAGCTATCTTTCTGGTTCTTAAATTTCAGGGCTTATTCGACTGGGGCAACAGAAAAAGCGGCAGTAACCAGTGGGGCAAGTTCTAAAACATCCAGCGGAGCAAGTTCTGCTGCAAGTAGTGCAGGCGGTGGTGTAGTATCAGGTGGTAGCGGTGGTGGACAATCAAGTGGTTCTGGTGGTGGACCGACAAGCGGTAGTGGTGGTTACGTATCAAGTTATAGTGGTGGTGGACCGACAAGTGGTAGTGGTGGTGCGGATAGTCGAACAAGTAGCCAATCATCTGGCGGAATGGGAGATAGAATGTATTGTTATGTCATTGGGGGATTAATAGCACACGAAGGCGGTTATTATTATTCATGGATGCCAAGCTATAATATAGTTTCTCGTATAAGCCATACTCATACGGTTTCTATTCTGAACCATTATCATTCAGTACCATCCCATACGCATAAAGGAGGTTACCATACACATTCAGTGCCCTCTCATACACATTATGTATATTCTCATAATCATATGGGAGGAACCCATACTCATGGTATTCCACATACCCATAATATCGAGCATAACCATACTGTTCCTGCACATTCTCACGATATAACTTATGGGATATTCGAGGAAGAAACATCTCCTACAATTGTGCCTTCGATAAGCCGAGATAACGGTCTAACTTATTCTTTGCCGATAGGAAGTTACACCAAAGACCAGGAGAATTTAGATATTACCAGATTTATAGATAAAGCGGGTAGTAAGATGATTAAATTTACTTCAACCACGCTACCCTCCAGAGCAAGATTATCTGTGCAGATTGAAATTAAATTAGATATTAAAGCGAGGTAAATAAATGGAGAAAATATTAAAAGAGATCTTACAAGAGCTTAAAAATATCCATCACCATTTAGATAATTTGGAGACTTTATATAAATTTACAAATAGGGTGGAGATAAAGGAAAAGGAAGTTAAGGAAGATAAAAAATGAAGGGATTATTTTTTTACTTGTTCGACGATATCATTCCAATAATCATATACAATATATTTAGTCCAAGTTTTAAATCTTATATCACAAACATAGTCTACAATTTCTCTAAAATCGTCGAATCCGAAATAATAATATCGACAATCAGCAATGGAATACCAAATATTCTCATTATAAACAGCGACATAGTGTTGGAATAAAGTATTATCAAATATTTCTATTTGATAAGTTTCATAATCGTGATAATCGGCTATAAAGATCCCAAAAGTCGCAAAATCGTTACAATCGCCTTTCCCTGTTTTCCATAAGGTATAAGGATCAGGGGTGTAAAAATCGTGTATCTCGTAAGTGAAATTTTTTAACATATAATCGCCTATCTTTTCAGGAGTATCTAACTCCTCAATCAAGGCAAGAAATTCGGCATCATCAGGCGTGACCCAATTATCAAGATTAAAAACACAGCCTGATAAGGATAGCGTCAATAAAATAAAAAGGAATAATAGCTTTTTCATAATTTAAAAATAGCACAAATTTTATAATATGTCAAAAATAAAAATGAAGGGGAAATAATAATAAGGAAGTGATTTCACATGGCAATAATGACTTACGGAGAATTTAAAGCAAAATATCAGCATGGATATGGACTTGCTACTTCAACTAAATTAAGGAAAGCTTATAGGCAATATCAATTACATGGAACATTACCAGCGGGTGCTGAACCGATAGAGGAAGAAGTAGAGGAAGAAGTAGTAGAAGAAGAAGTAACACCCGAACCGACCGTTGAACCAACACCTACACCAACAGTTACACCAACACTAACCGTCGAAGAACAGATAGCCTTAATGCCTGAAGTACCTACACCTGTGGCACCTGCATTAGCACCCGCACCAGAAGTTACACCAGCTCCTACATTTGCAGCACCAGTAGTGCCAACGATCCCTACCGTTACTCCAGCTCCTACCATACCGGCGATAGAGGTAACACCGGCACCGGAATACGCACCGACAGAAGAAGAGAAGGTTTGGGCAGAGATGTATGGCGGAACAATCGCAGACATCATAAAAGCAAGGGGAGAGGGTATACCCGAGGAAACTATAAATTTAATGATCCGTCAGCAGTTCCAGATGTTAACAGCCAGGGAAGATGAAAATTTAAGGATAATGCACAATGATATGGAGAGGCGGGGGATCACCAATTCAGGCCTGGTCTTCTGGAATCAACAGAAGATTAAATCCGCAACTACCACAGCCCTGGCCAACAGCATAACCGATATTCAGATAAGAAGTGCATTAATGAAAATGGCCAGTTTTGAAAATGCCTTAGGGCACGCCGGACAGTTTCTTGGTTATCTGCAAGAACAGAGCAAGATGGTTTACGTGGGCAAGATGGCTACTTGGGAAGCACAGACCCAGGCTAATCTTATTCAGTACCAGGCACAAATTAGTGCTGATATGGACCAGTGGAAAATGGTAAACCAGTTTAACTTAGCCGATTGGCAAGCAAATACCCAGGCTTTATTTGCCCAGTGGGATAAGAACAGTACTGCTATGATTGAAGCGTGGAAAATGGATAATGTATTCAGTATGACCGAATGGACAACCCGGGCTAATTATGATATGGCAGTATTCCAGATTGAGACCGAAGCCCTTATGGCAAAGTGGTCTGCTCAGATGGATATATATAAATTAGGTATCTCACAGGCTTATCTGCAGGATAATATGAATCTACAGGCACAGATTAATGAACAGGCAGCAGAACAGCAACATATATGGGACTTAGAAATGGCAGAAATAGAAGCGGAGGCAGCCAATCAAGTTGCAGCAACCACTGGATTTTGGAGTATGGTTGGAACAACAGCCGGTATTATTTTTAAAATCCCAGGACTTGGGGGTTAATGTGATAAAACAGATAAATGATGAAATTATATTTTTAGAAATATGCGATAAATTAAATGAAGTGAAGGATTGTCGATTAACTACAAACACTCTTTATGTTCATATGCTATCAGGAACATACAATAAAGATACTTTTACTTATGCTAGTTATAACAATGGAAAAATGAATGGGTGTTTAGTGTTGCGATTATTCAAAGATATGGAAAGTAATTTGGCTTTATTGATGTTATTTATTTGGATTGATGCCCATTATCCTAAATTATTAGGAGAATTTGTAGATCTCGGAAATAAAAAAGCAAAGGAAATTAATGCTAAAAAAATATATTTTATAGCAGATAGAAACGAAAAAGTAATAGAAAGGCGAACAAGTAAATTTGGTTTTAAAAAGGCTTTTAATACTTACGTAAAGGAAGTGAATTAAGATGGCAAAGACATGGGGGTATGCATTATCAGGGTTTGCCAGTGGATTGAGTACTGGCTTTTCGATTCAACTGGAAAAATCCAAGATTGATGCGTTAAAAAAAGAACAAGAAAGATTAGAAAAAGCAGAAAAAGAAGCCGAAAGGCTTTTTCAAGAATGGTATGATTCGCCGGAAACTAAGGAATTCTGTGCTAATCTGGATACAGCATCTCAAGGTGAAAGAACTCATTTTATTGTAGGCGCTAGGAGAATGGGCGAAGACATTTTCAAATATTTTACCGAAATAGATAATGATATTAGAGAAGGAAGAATAAAAGAAGCTCAAGACAAAAATGATTTATTGGAAACAAAAATAAAGTCTTATACTGACCTTGCAGCGTTAGGGATGACTGCAACCTTTCCCGATGGCAGTCCTATGAAAATTTCGCCAGAAGATATAGAGTTCCAGAAGAAGATACAAATAGGTAAGATGGCAGGAGGTCCGACTGGTGAGGCCATGGGGATGCAAATGTGGAAAAGAAGAGGACTTGAAGAGATAACTCCAACACCGAAAGCACCGGGAATTACCGACTACAACAGTGCTGCTAATTATCTATCAAAATTTAAGGCTTCTCCACCCGATGTATTTAATAGAATAAAAACAGGATTCCAAAGTCAGTTTCCAAATATAGATATGGCAGGCATAACACAAGAATCATTGAGAGAACCTGAAAAACCAATACCCGAAGGAGAAATTACGGCAGGAGAAAAAAGAACCTGGGATATGGCAAGTTCGGTTTTATTCGGTAGTTCTGATTTCGTAACCGGGATTTCAAAGCCAGGCATTATTTCTACAATGATAAGCAGTAAATTAAATATGGGAGATACCTTGACAGAGGAAGAGAATACAGAAGTTAGAAATAATTATAATGCAATTAAGGGGACTTTACCAAGTGAAGTGCTAGGCATTGTGGAAAGTCAGTTAAAAAGATATGGTATTCCTTTAGAAGCACCTGAACCAGAGCCTGTGATTACCCCAGAACCAGAACCTAAAAGATGGTGGGAATTTTGGAAAGGAGAAACACCAACCGTAACACCAGCTAAGACAGCGCCTATTACACCAGGAGTAACTCCAAAGGTCGGAGAAATTCCAACTCCTAAAGTTCCAACAGGAGCAAAAGAAGCAATGATACCAATGATGTCTAAAAAGGAATTAGAAGAGGCAATAAAGGGTCTTGACCCTTCAGATCCGATGTATAAATTGCTTTATGATGAAGCAATAAAGAGAGGATATATTAAAAAATAATGGATTGGAATTTAATGAAACCACCAGAAACAAAATTTAATTGGAATTTGATAGAACCACCAAAAGAA
>NMQN01000013.1 GCA_003575245.1 Candidatus Atribacteria bacterium 1244-E10-H5-B2
TATACGCTTTACGCCATACGCTAATATAGCTGTACGCTCTGCGCCAGGTTATATTCACTAGCGACTAATTCATTATAACATAGTATAAATTTAAATTAAATTATAAAAATTCTAAAAAATTTTTATAAAAAAGAAGGAGTTTTTATTTTTTTGTCGAATGTATAAACGGGCGTAGTTGTTTTTAAAATTTTATAGGTTTAAGGTGAAAAAGTGGAAGAAAACATAACAGATAAATTAGAGGCGTATTTAAGAGATTTAGAAGAACGTTATAAATATTATTATGAAGTAGAGAGAGATAAAGAAATATCCGGTGTAAAGGTAGATATATTTGCTAAATCTTCTACGGAACATTTTCGCCAAGTCTTAACTAAGAGTATAAAAATTGACCAACATTATAATAAAGAATACGCCGTAGTTAAGGCAGAAAAAAGATTTGTAGATAAAAATAAAGTAGAAGAATTTTCTAAATATTTAAAATCTTTAATTAATGAACCGTTCACTCCTTCGGTAGATATTATGTCTACTATTATAAATGGAGTATTAATTTCTGCTTTGGGTTTTTCGGAAGAAGCGCTAAGCTTTGCTAAAAAATTTAAATTTTCTAAATCTTTCTTGTTAGGCATTAAAGGATGGTGTGATATAAGACTTATTTTAGTTGATTTAAAGGAAGAAAATTTATATTCTAATCAAAAAGGGAAAGAAGTACTTTCGGCTTATAAGATTAAGTCTAAATCCGGGTTGGGGAGGTGATAGAGTTTAAAAATATTTTATTATTTATAGATAGTTATAAGTTGCTGGGACAAAGAAATTTAATATGTTGCTTTATTTTATGAATATTATTTTTTATTTAATGAAAAAGGAGGTTATTATAGATGAATCTTTTAATTTTAGTTTTAATAACTCTTGTTGTTTTTGCAATCGCCTTTAAAATTTACGGAGGTTATTTAGGGAAACTTGTTGGATTAGATAACAGCAAAAAAACTCCCGCACATACTATGACTGATGGAGTAGATTATGTTCCGGCGAAAGCCCCAGTTTTAATGGGGCATCATTTTGCCTCTATTGCGGGAGGAGGACCAATTGTAGGTCCTATTGCAGCCTCTGTTTTTGGATGGCTTCCCTGCTTTTTGTGGATTGTCATAGGAAGCATCTTCATTGGTGGAGTACATGATTTCATGTCACTTATTTCCTCGGTAAGACACGAAGGTAAAACGGTAGGAGAAGTAGTGGGGAAAAATGTAGGCAAGAAAGCAAAAATATTATTTTTAATATTTATTTGGTTGGCTTTAGTATTAGTAGTAGCTGTTTTTGCTATTCTGGTGGCCAATACCTTTGCGGCTAGTTCTTCTGTGGCTACGGCATCCGTACTTATGTTGGGTATTGCTATAGTGATGGGATATTGCCTTTATCGTAAAAATATGCCCCTTGCAACAGTAACCATATTAGGAGTAATTGCATTAGCTATAGCTGTTTGGATTGGTATAGCGGCTCCTTTCCTTGTATTTAGTGCTAGAACCTGGATTTGGATATTGTTAGTCTATATCTTTTTTGCCTCATCTATGCCAGTTTGGATCTTACTCCAACCTCGAGATTACTTATCCTCATTCTTGCTTTACACTGCTTTGGGTGGAGCTGTATTAGGTATACTTTTAGGGGCTCCCACATTGCAACTTCCTGCCTTTACTGCTTTTAAACAACCGGTAGGATATCTATTCCCCATGCTCTTTGTAGTAATTGCTTGTGGAGCAATATCCGGTTTCCATTCTCTTTGTGCGTCGGGAACAACTTCGAAACAATTGGATAAAGAATCAGATGCTAAGGTTATCGGTTATGGAGCAATGCTATTAGAAGGTTTATTAGCGGTTATCGCTTTAGGAGCAGCTGCAATGTTAACTAAAGCAGGATTGGCAGATGGATTAGCTAATTGGGGTGGACCAGTTGGTGTCTTCGCCCATGGCATGGGAAAATTTTTAGCTAATTTGGGTATACCCGAGCAGATAGGAATAACTTTTGGTGCTTTAACTGTATCTTCATTCTTGCTTACTTCTTTAGATACTGCTACAAGGTTAGGTAGATATGCATTAGAGGAACTAACTGCTGAGTGGGCGCCAGCTATTTCTAATAGATATGTGGCGACTATTATTACTATCGCAGCAGGTGGAGGACTTGCTTTAAGTGGCAGCTGGAGTGCTATTTGGCCCATATTCGGTTCCTCAAATCAGCTTCTTGCTGGCTTAGCTTTATTAGGAGCAACTGCCTGGTTAGCTCATTTGGGCAAGAAGTATGCAATAACTCTATATCCAATGATATTTATGATTGCTGTTACAGTTGTTGCTCTAATTACGATGGTGTTCCAGAATTTTGCTAAGGGAAATTATCTATTAGGATGTGTATCTGTTGTTCTGTTGATATTGGCTGGATTTGTGGTAAATGAAGGAATACAGGCAATTAATAAATTTAAAACAATGGCAAAAACCGAATAATTTCAAATAATTAAAAATTAAATTAGTTAAAGTAAACATTTGAAGAGTTATATAATCTATATGTCCCAGCAACTTATTTTGATAAATAGAATAAAAAATAAGGCTAACAGGTTTTTTAATTTTGTTAGCCTTATTTTATTGAAAGCTGGATTAGTATCGTGTATATAGTAAAGATGGTTAACCAGTTATCCGGTTTGCCAGTCTACCGGTCGCCCGGTCTTCCGGTCTACCAGTCAATACAACAAGCAATACGATTCTACTTACTAAGAACCAAGAACTGAAAACCCTTATTTTATACTTACGACTATTTGCTAATGACTGAAATAAACTGGATAATTAACGTGGTTTTTAGTTTTGAATTATGGTTTTTCGTTTTTCGCTTTAACTTTTTAGCTTAATTGGTGATATAACTTATAACCTGAAACCCGTTTATTGGGCTAATTAAATAAATTTATATTTTAACAAAAGAAGGATTTTGATATATTATTATAGAATAAATATACCATAGAGAATTTTTCTATCCCTTTAATTTATTATCATGATATATTAATGTAGGGAATTGATTTATCAAGTCCGCTTATCCGGACAATCAAATTCAAATAGAAAGGATAAAATTGATGGAATGGCGATTAATAAAAGATAGTTATCATACCGGTTTTATGAATATGGCTATTGATGAGGCAATAATGATAGCTCACCGGGAGGGTTTTGTCCCACCCACTATCAGATTTTATCAATGGTCTCCCCCAGCTGTATCTTTGGGTTATTTTCAGGATCTACAGAAAGAGATTGATGTAGATACTTGTAAAAATATGGGAATCGATATTGTCCGTCGGCCCACCGGGGGGAAAGCAGTTCTCCACGATAAAGAATTAACTTATAGTTTTATAATTAAAGAAAGTCATCCTTTGGTTAATGATTCTATATTAGAGACTT
>NMQN01000494.1 GCA_003575245.1 Candidatus Atribacteria bacterium 1244-E10-H5-B2
TTTAGCAATAGTAATTAGTTTGGTTGTAGGGGTGTTTAGTTTTGGCTTTACTGCTCCAACTGTATCCTCACCTGCCTATGACGTTATTATTGAGAATGGCACGATTATCGATGGGACAGGCAATCCAGGGTACTTAGGTGATCTCGGTATTCGAAATGGACGAATTATAGCTATTGGTAACCTAGAAGAGGTAGGGGCAGGACGTAGAATCGATGCTACAGAGATGTTTGTTACTCCAGGGTTTATCGATATTCATACCCATGCCGATGGAGGAATTTTGCGAGAACCATGGGGTCCTTTGGCTGAAAATTTTATACGTGAAGGTGTTACAACTGTTATAGGAGGTAATTGTGGAGGTTCAAAGTTTACTATAGGAGAACATCTTGCCAAAGTAGAGAAAAGCAACCCAAGTATCAATTATGCTATTTTAGTAGGTTTCGGTACAATTCGTGAGTTGGTTATGGGGATGGAAGACCGGGCGCCTACTCCGGATGAATTAAATAAAATGAAAGAACTTGTTGCTCAATCTATGGAAGAAGGGGCTCTCGGACTATCTACAGGACTTTACTATACACCTGATTTCTATGCATCTACTGAAGAGGTAATTGAACTAGCTAAGGTAGTTGCGAAATATGGCGGAATCTATACCAGCCATATAAGAGACGAAAGTGATTATAATATTGGGGTTATTGCCGCTGTTAAGGAGGCTATAGCTATAGGAGAAGCTGCCGGGATTCCAGTCGAGATTTCTCATATAAAATGTTTGGGGACACCTGTTTGGAATAAATCGGAAGAGATATTAGAATTAATTCGCCAGGCTCAACTAAGAGGTGTAAATGTATTAGCTGATCAATATGCTTACGATGCTTCAGGAACCAGCATCAGTGGAGCTTTGATTCCTCGTTGGGTTAAAGCAGGGACAGGAACATCCCTACAACCAAACTAATTACTATTGCTAAAGCTAAAATTTTTTTATTCTTAAACATTTAAATTTTCCTCCTTAAATCTTTTTTTAAAAAATATTTCTACACAAACTAAAAGCAAATATTTTATAGGAATATCTCTCATCACCTCCTATGATATCGTAAGATTTTAGCTATTCCCTCACCTCCTCTCTTAGGAATATCCTTTTTACCATGTCAAATAATATTGACTAGCTTAGTAAAGATGTTAAAAATAATTTTAAAAACTAAAAGAATGGATTAAGTCTTTTTATATCTTTTTAGAAGTTATTCTAAAAAGATATTCTTATCTTGACCAAGATTGCGACTTAACTGTAGCCTCGGTCATTTCACCGAGCACAACATCAGCCTCATGCAATGCCTCTATAGCTCGCTCATAACAAAAATTAGTTAATTCTTGCTTAACAACATCGGCATTTCCTGCTTTAAAATCTTCAATAGCTTCTTGTCTTATCAATGGTTCTAAGAAATAGTTAGTCTTTTGTCCGGAATCAAAGATTCCTCTTATAACAGGTTGGTACTTTTTATATTCACCAAAAGCATAATCACGAATCAAATAGAATTTTGAAACATCTTTTGCATTAGTAAAGCCTTCTGCAATTGAATTTACCCCTACATAGAAAGGTACGTAAATGCTTAAACACGGCTGTCCCAGTGAAGTCCACATAATTCCCAATTCGTTGGGAGTCCCCGGTCGTGAAACCATTACTGAGGAGCTACAAGTTTTACCCTTTATATCGTGATGGCATATGGCACGAATAAATGATTGGCCAATTTTTTCAAAACCTGTAGAATAATAAGGAATTTGGTGCATATCTACTTCAGTACCATCTTCTAATTTTACTTTATCATAATGATCTTGTAAAAATGATATTATATCTCTTTCTGTGAGTTTCCCTATTTTTCCATTTAAAAGTTCCATCGCCCTTTCTTGTCTTATCTGACTTGTATATATAGGCCATTTTTGAGCTTTTTTGTCATCTGGTCCAGGATAAAGGTCTTTTGCTCCGTATACCTCTCGGAAATTAATCTTAGGAACTTCCTTTTCTATCCAACCTTGTTCTAAGGCATAGCTAATTAAGTTTTTTGAAGCCAAATCATAATTATCAGTTAATTGAAACTGATTTGCTATTGCCATAACAGTATCGGTATATTTTTTGGCTACCCATTGATAACCAGTAACTTCCATAAGCCAGACCTCATTAGGATCTCCAATAGTAAAATCTATTCCATTCCAAGCTTGACCGTATTTTTCAGTTAATTCTCCAATTACATCTACTGCTTCTCGAGCAGTTTCAGATCTTTCTAAGGCAAGCCTGATATAATCATTGTCATGAAGACCCTTTGTATAGGATAATTCATCCATAGAACCAGCATCGTTATCAATTATACTTACTTGAAATTCATTTATTCCCTGACCGAAACCCCATCTTCCCACACTTTTTGTACCAATAAATTTATAAGTTTCCTCTACCTGTGGTATATCTATATATGCTGCTTGATAACTAATTTCACCGGGATATCTATGTTCATGTAATTCTACACAATTTATCGAATCTGCTCCTAAATCCCTATTTTTTGCAATGATAGTAACCTCATCTTTAGTTGCTTCACCTTGCGCTAAAAAAGAAGTACATTCAGTGGTTGATGAAGTTAGTTTATCAAAGCAGTTAAAAAGCAAGATATCATTATAATCAATAAGTGTTGAGTCTGCTACTCCTTTCATCCAATCTATTTTTTCTGGGATAATTTCCATATATAAATTTTCGATTTCATTTGCTCTGGCTCTAAGTTCATCTATGCTGTATTCTTGAGAGTCTAATTCAGCTAAAAAATTATCTATCGTTGTTTTGATATTCCCTTGGAAAGTTGCTCCATGATTATAACCTTCCAGAAAATAATTTTGATAGTTAGCATATGCAATAGTTGTTAAAGCAAAAACTAACATTAATCCTATGATGAAAGTTACAATGATTAAATTTCTTTTTCTGAAAACTCTAAACATAATTATCTCCTTTCTTTTTTAGATTTATTGTGACTTAATCCATTCTTTTTTACTATCAAATATTTTTATTATTCCCTCCCTTCCTTATGTCTATGAATTTTTTATTGATATTTTCTCATAAATCACCTCTCTTATTGTTTAATACTTAAATAATTTGAAATTTACCTTTCTCTATTTAGATATTAAAAATGCCTTACCTCTACATTTATATTTAGGCATTATTTTGTCCCTTCTCCATCTTCTTCTCTAACTCCTTCTTCCTGGCCTCGTAGAATTGATGCAGTTCTTTATTTAAAGTTTCCAGACTGGTGCCCAGAATTTTACTAATCTTTTTAGTCTGGTTCTCGGAGGGGATAAGTCCACCAGTCTCAAATTGGGAAATGTGAACCTGGGAGACTTCCATCAGGAGAGCCAATTCTACCTGGGTTAATCCCTTCTTCTCT
>NMQN01000893.1 GCA_003575245.1 Candidatus Atribacteria bacterium 1244-E10-H5-B2
ATATCGTTTGCTTCTTTTTCGGCATCTTCAAAAAACTTCATAATCTTCTCCTTATTATCAACCATTGAAGCATCACTGAACGCATCAACCAATCGGGAGCTAAATTTAGTATAGACTTCATTGAAAGAAGTGGCGTTCGCCGGGGGAATCATTTTCATATTTTCTGGGCGGTCGAGTGCTTGTTTAAAATGGGGTTTCTCTTTATAGACCTCAGAATAATCAACCCCCTTACGGGTACAGATCCAGCCTACATCTTTCATCATCTGGACTAAATATTTATCTTTATTAAGATACATCGCGAAATCCCAAGCAATGTTCTTATTCTTGCTTGCAGCCGGAACAATCAAACCGTCAATGTTTAGGTTGGTAGCGGTTTGGACATCTCCACCGACTACTTGGGCAATTCCATAGTTCATCCCAGGAGCGAGTTTTTCAACTTCGCCAATCACATATGTCTCCCGGTTAAACTGGGCGGTTAAGCCCAAGACGAAAGCTTCTGAATCGTGCTTAACATTAAAGCTGTCAACCTTGTATTTATGGAGAGCTTGTAGGTAAAAGTTCATGGCTTGATAACCAGCTTCGTTAGCGAAATTCGCTTTAAATTTATCAGGAGTTGTTGGCTCAATAACTGATCCGCCGTTCGGAAAGAGGAAAATATCAAACTTTTGAGCTACCCCCGCCCCGCCACCTGAGATTCGCAAGCTGATTCCTGAGCGGATTAAATTTCCTTTATCATCATATTTCGCTAATTTACAGGCATAATCCATCAATTCATCAAGATTTTTCGGAGGTATTATTAGACCTGCTTCCTTATAGTAATCCAAGTTATAATAAAGGATTTGGAAACCATGGACATCCGGAATCCCGTAAATCTTACTATCCTTATCAGTAAAAAGTTCTAAGTAAGAAGGTTCAAAGTTCTTATCAAGCCATTCCTTTACTTTGTCCGGAGCGGGATCCAACATAGCATTTTTTATATGTAGATTCGCGATAAAATATGATGTGACAAATAAATCTGGACCAGTCCCGGACGGAAGAGCAATTGCAAATTTTTGTTCCGCTTGACGTAGTTCAAATGGAGTAACCTCAATATTAACATTCGGATGCTCCTTCATGTAATCAGAAGCTGCGGCTCTATATATTGGAACCCGCTCTGAATATCCTGTCCAAAATTTAATGGTCACAGGCCCTGCCGCATAAGTTGTAGATAGTGCTAAAAACACTGTAATCGATAAACAAATCAGAATTAGTGATATTTTTTTCATTTTAGTTTTTTACCTCCACTAAAATTGAGTTTTTAGAAACCAAACTTTAAACTATTAATTACTTTTATTCACCTCCCTTACTTTATGTATTTGTGAATATTTATTTTTTAATTCCACTACCACCTCCCAAAATTTTTTTATTCTGCTCCCCTGGAATGTGGCCAAAGGGGCAGGGAACGGCAATCCGGAGAACTCTGGAGAGAAAGCCGGACTGCCGGAGTTCGATTTCATAATTTAAAATCTAATCACTTTTTTTTCTTCTCTTTCTTAATGGAGTATATGATTATTGCCAGCACAACTAAAACCGTTATAATAAAATACCACTGCATCCTATTTCACTTCCTTCCTGCCTTTAGGCGATTCTAACTTATTTTTAGCTTTCTTCTTAATTTCTCTCTTCTTTAAGTTATCAGAATCTCTAAAATACCTTTTTTTTTATGTATGAATAGGAATCCCCTCCATAAGGCATAACTGAAATTCGAATCCCTTCCCCATATTGTTGAAACACATTATCCAGAGCTTCTTCAATATTCTCAAAGTAATCAAATTTAGCTCTTTTGGCATCTTCATATGTAATGCCATCAGAAATTAATGAGAGTTTTATTCTCTTTCTAATTCGGGCAATAAGAGCACCTACTGAAAGTGGCAGAATTTCCTTTTTGTCCATTTTGCCTTCCCAAGCCTCTCTAATAAACTTCTCACAACTATCACTGCCAATGTAATCGATATACGAAGAATGTGGGCCTATACCTTCAAAGCACGGAGCAAGGAGAATGAGTGTCCCTTCATTTTTTACAATTCGTTCGCCAGCTATTACACCTTTAGCCCCTTGCCAGAGATCCCAATCGGCAGTATGAGAACTAACGATTGCTACATCTACTTTTTCTCTGGCTATAATTTCATATATTTCTTGAGCATAAATTACTCCTCTTCGATGAGCTTCAACAAAGTCTCCCGCGATAATTTTGTAAGTTTTATTTTCGGGTGTTACCACTGCATTGATGATGAAATCCAATCCTATAGTTTTTACCCATTCCTCCATTTCCTTTCTAATAGGATTATCTGCCCAGCCCATTATATTTTCCTCTAAAAGTGCGCTCCGAAGATGTAATTGAGCTACTGTTTCTTCCCCGGCCACACCAGGGAAGATTATCTTACCTCCTCCCGTATATCCAAGTGCAGGATGAGGAATAATGCTTCCTACACCAATCTTTATATCAGCATTAATAACTCTTCTATCAATCCACATTTTAACATTTCCCGGAGCAAAACCCATGTTAACAAGATTCTTCTTGTCCTTAAACTCCGAATTCTTAACCTTAATTCTTGCAAAAACTTCTTCTCCTACTTTTTTCTTTATTTCTTTCTTGGTCATTGGTCTATGACTCCCTAAAGCTATAATTATGGAAATATTCTTATTTTCGATCCCATATTTATTTAGGTAATTTAATAAATACATTAATATTTTATCTGTGTGTGCAAATCTACTAATATCTTCACATAAAATCACAATTTTATCAGATGGACGTACCATTTCTATTAATTTTCTTGTTCCAATAGGATTATTTATTGCCTCGGATATTTCTTCTTCTTCGGATTTACTAATAACAATTATTTTAGGAGCTAATATTTCAGCTAAGTTTTCCTCGGGAAGTGAAAAACAAATTTTTTGATAACCGTAAGGAACAGAAATTTTCACAATACTTTCACCTTCTCTACTTGATAGCGCCTGCAGAAAGACCAGAAATATAATAGTCCATAAGAAAAACGAAGACTAAAACTATAGGAAGAGCAGCTAACAAAGCCCCCGCCATTAAAGACCCCCAATAAAACACATCTCCTCTAATTAACTCAGTAACCATTCCCGCACTTAAAGTTTTTTGAGAACTGGATGAGATGAAGGCTATAGTATAAATAAGATTTTGCCAGCCAAATACAAAGGAAAACAGAATAGAAGTAATTACTCCTGGAATACTTAGAGGAATTATTATTTTATAAATAATCTGAAGCCTGTTACAACCATCAATCATAGCACTATCCTCAACCTCTCTAGGAAGGGTTTTAAAATAAGCACTTAGAATTAATGTAGAAAATGGAATCATAAAACTAGGATAGACAATTATTAGTGACCATATACTATTAGACAATTTAAGGTAAGAAATAACCCGACTAAACGGGATAAACAACAGTGTAGGAGGGATCAGATATATAGCGAAAATTCCCATTCCATAAAGTATCGCGCCCCGAAATCTCAATCTCGCTAATGCATAAGCTGCAGGAAAACTAATTATAAGAGAAATTATGGTAGGTAAAATAGAAACAATAATTGTATTACTCAACCAGGTTAAAAATTCTGTCTTTTGCAATAGATAAAAATAATGATCTAATGTTATCCCTTCTTTAATCCAAAGGGGGATGGATTTTAAATCATAAAGTTCAGAATTTTTCTTCAAAGAAGTAATTAACATCCAATAAAACGGGAAAGATGCAAATAAAAGAAAGGGAATAATGCTAATATGATCTAAAATAGTTGTTATTAATCTTCTTCTCATTTTAATACTCCCATCTTTTTCCTCTCATTAAATTCAATTGAAAATATACAACTAGAAGAAGAAAGGGGAAAATAAATAGAGAAATAGCAGCTCCCCTGCCTAAATAGCCTGTACTTAAACCAATTTGAAAAGCTAAGGTAGAGAAAAGATGAGTACTATTTAAAGGACCACCTCTTGTTAATATAAATACGATAGGATAATCACTAATAGTCATAACTGTGGAAAAAAGAACAACAAAACTGATCACTGGCTTTAAAAGAGGAAGTGTGATATACCAGAATTTAGCCAATGTTCCGGCGCCGTCCACCTTAGCAGCATCATAAACATCTCCAGATATCGTCATTAAACCAGCCAAAATAATAATCGCAAAAAAAGGAGTTCCTCTCCATATATTAACTATCATTACCGAAACCTTAGCTAACCACGGCTTACCAAGCCACAAAATACCATGATCAATCAATCCCAAATTTATAAGCATCCAATTAATAACACCATACATAGAATCATACATCCATTTCCATCCTATTGCGCTTATAGTAATAGGAGTAATCCAGGGAAGAAGAATAATACCCCTGAGGAATTTTTTGGCTTTAAGCTCTTTATTTAATATTAAAGCTAGCATAAGTCCTAAAGGTAGCTTTATTGCAACGGTAACAAATGTATAAATGAGGGAATTCTTGAAAGCAGTTTGAAAAAGGGGAGATCTAGCTAATTGCACGAAATTGTATAAACCAATAAACGACTCCGATTTTCCAGCTTCTGCATCGGTCATGCTGAGATAAATAGCCATTATGAAAGGATAAACAACAATAAAAATTAGTGCTATTACCGCAGGAGTTATCATAAAATAAGCTGTTGATTCCTCTTTTCTCAATCTATTTACACCTTATTTATTATTTAAATTAGGGAGCAGTTTTAATGCTGCTCCCTAATTTATTTACTATTTAGCTGGTTTATAGCCTATTTCAATAAGTTCTTTTTCTGCTTTACTTATAGCTTGGTCCATCGAAAATGTACCTGTCGCTACTTCAGTAAACATATTTGGCACAATCCATCTTAGGTATACTTCCTGGGCTCTTTTATCTGCGGGAGCTGGCCAACCAGTATAATGCATCCACTCAGCATATCCAATAAGTTCGGATATTTTGGGATTTCTTTGGAAGACAAAATGCTCATAAAAGTATGGATGAGTTGCTAGATTAAATCCCTGTCCACTCTCCAGATATGAATTCATCACATCTTTTTTGTATAGATAGAGTAGGAATTCTTTAGCTAGTGCTTTATTAGGAGAAAAATCCCATATTCCAAGACTATAGAAATCTCCGGCTCCATGTCTTCCCATCGGTCCATATTGAGCTCCATAGTGATTAAGTTGTTCAGCAAGTTCTGGAAAGTCTCTTTTTGCAATCACCCATACGCTGATAGGATTCATAGTCCAGGACCCTACACCAGACAAAATATACCTGTTGTTGCCTCCGTTATCCCAGGTAAGCACATCCGGTATCATGGTCTTCTCATATAATTCTTTTACATAAGTTAATGCCTTACGAGTTTCGGGAGAATTAATGGCTACAACTCCGTTAGAATCAGCAGTCCTTGCTCCAAAACCCCACATAATTTGATAAAGAGCATTGTTAGAATCCCCAGTTGCACTTAGAGCAATACCTATTGGATGACCAATAGCCTTTAACTTTTTCCCAGCCCTTAGTAAATCTTCCCAAGTTCTCGGAACCTGTTCTCCTACATCCTTAAAATAATCCATGCGATAGGTGGAGTGAAAGGGAACAATCCACCAGGGCAAACTCTTCCAATGTCCATCTTGATAAGATATTTCATTAGCAATATTGGCAAAAGGACCATATTGAGCTATTATTTCTTCAATTATATCATCCAAATTAAGCAAACTTCCTTCATATGTAATTGGTAGAAGATTTTCAAGGCCTATAATGTCATGCCCTGATTTAGAGTCTGCTTGTGCTACTAACTTGGGATACATATCCTTAATCGAAACAAAATCTACCTCCACTTTTATCCCTTTTTCTCGGCCAAATTCTGCTCCAATAGCTTTAAGTGCTTCGTCATTTTGAGGAACAAAAGAACTAAACATAAGGATACGTAAAGTAGAATCCTGAGCATAAACACATACTAAACTACCGAGTATTAATAATATGCTACAAAAAATCATCCCTAATACTTTCCATTTATTTAACCTAAATTCCTTTTTCATAATAAACCTCCAGTTTTAAAATTTTATTTTTATATCAGGATCTTTTTTATCAAAATAGTCTCTTCACCTCCCTTCTTTAACTTTTTTAGGCCGTTCGCAAAAGTCGTAAATGGTTTGCCCTGCAAAAGTTTGGTATGCATTTATTTTTAATTCCGCTACCACCTCCCAAATCTTTCTTTCGATATTAATTTATAAATCTTCAAAATCTTAAAAAAAAGTTTTTTATATAAACTAATAGCATAGTTGCTTTTTTTCTTCAATATAGATGCCTGACCCTGGCAAAATACTTTTCTAAATACTTCTTATTTGCCTCATCTCCCCCGGGCACATTTGCGCTCTTCCAAACTGGTGGAGTAATCCCCTTTTGGACCAATTTTTCAATTACCAGAGCTGCAAGACAATTAACTATAAAACAAATGGCGAGGGTAGAACTGGAGGCAACTTTTAAATCAAATCCCTTAATTTCTATCACTGCATCCCCAACAGGCACATGGGCATCTATTACTATATCTCCTAACTCATATAAGTTCTTGTTGCTGGGATGCCTAGCTGATATCCCAGGTGGAACATTTTTTGAAAATTCCGAAGAGGTTATGGCTATCACCTTTGCTCCTCTTTTCTTAGCCTCCAAAGCTGAATCTATGGTAATAGCATTTATCCCATTTACATTGCTAATAATTATCACATCATCTTTTTTTACTCCATAATAATCTAGCACGAGCTTGGCATATCCTACAAGACGCTCTGTATTGGGATGGCTATCCATAACTGATAGTCCGGGAGGAAAAACAGGGTTTATGCAAGCCAGCCCTCCTGCTCGGTAAAATATCTCCATCGTTGCCATAACTGAGTGACCACCTGTTCCAAATACGTGAATTAATCTATCCTCTTCCACTGCTTCACTAATAAGCTCAGCAGCCTTCGCAAGATTATCCTTTTCCTCTTTTCTTATCTTTTCAAGAATTTCATCTATTTTGCTTAAGTAATTATCTACTATATTCATAATCTTCTCTCCTTTAAATTATTTCCTCAACTAACCATAAATTTTTCCCCGATTACTTCCAAAAATTAGTCTCTCTTTTTATTAAAATTGCTTCTCATACACTATCCTTCCCCCAACCACTGTCATAACCACATTTACATCCTCATCAAGGACAACTATATCAGCGTCCTTTCCTTTTGTTAGGCTTCCTTTTTTATCATCCACACCTATCACCTTAGCTGGGTTTATGGTGGCCATCTTAACTGCATCCTGTATTGATAAGCCTACAAATTTGACTATATTTTTTACACATCTATTCATTGTGGCCACACTACCAGCAAAGGCATCACGGGTTAAAAGCTTAGCTACATAGTTTTCTTCCACCTCTGGGATTTCAAACTCCTCTGCCACATTAGCCTCAACAATAATATCTAATCCCCCGATTGAGTATTCACCTGGCCCTAACCCAGTAGCACTAATAGCATCTGTTATAACTGATACCTTTTCTAGGCCACCTGCCTTTATTATCAGTTTAATCAGACTGGGAGGAAGGTGATGACCATCAGCGATTACTTCCGTTGTGAGTTCGTCTAACAAAAGGGTTGACTCTATGACGCCAGAGATCCTGTATGCATTGATTCTTTTCAGCCCAGACATTCCTGAATACATATGCGTTACATGAGTATAACCAGCATCAATGGCGGTAAGAATATCTTGATAAGCAGCATTGGTGTGGGCAATTGAAGCTACAATCCCACGTTTTTTTAACTCTCGTCCTAATTCCAATCCCCCCTCTAATTCAGGGGCTGCAGAAACTCTTAGAATACAATTATATTCATCTAATATTTTTAGATACTCTCTTGCCGTTGGATTTTTTAGAAACTCTGGGTTCTGTGCTCCTTTTTGCTCCATAGAAAAGTATGGCCCCTCTAAATGAGCACCCAAGACCTGTGCACCAGGCAACGTTCTTTTCTTAGCCAATTCTATGCACTTAATCGCTCTTATTATATTGTCCATGAGAGCAGATAAAGTGGTGGGAACAATAGAAGTTGCTCCTCCTTTTGCATGGACGATTGAAATTTTATCCATAGCTTCCTGCGTTGCATCCATGATATCCGCCCCGCCTCCACCGTGAAGATGAATATCGATAAACCCTGGAGCCAAATATTTATCAGCAACATCTATGATCCTTGCGTTTTCTGGAACTTTAATTTCATCCTCAGGGCCAACATAAGAAATTTTACTGTCACTAGCTACTAATATGCCATTATCTATAACCCTCATGGGAGTTATCATCTTTGCATTTTTGAATACAAGAGAATTTCTCTCAATCATACTTTCCCCTTTTAATGGCTAAACTTATACTCCTTAAGCAACTCAGCCGAGTTCTTATCTAAAAATAAAAATGTATTTTTGTGCTTTTTTAATATAGAAGCAGGATGGTATATAGAAATATCACACTCAAGGCAGTCCTTGACAGCCTGCGACTTACGACCATCTGGAACAGTACAGATTATATTCTTTGACTTCATAATTTGATTAATGGACATAGAAATTGCCTTGTAAGGAACTTCATTAAAGCTTTTAAACCATCCCTCACCAAACTGCTGTCTTCTACAGATCTCATCAAGTTCAACGACAATATATGGCTTTTTAGTTTCAAAATTCGCTGGAGGATCGTTGAAGGCCAAATGTCCATTCTCGCCAATGCCAACAAAAGTAACATCAACCCTCTTCTCGTTGATAATTTTGCCTAAGCGCTCACATTCTGCCTCCGGTTCTTCGGCATTCCCGTTAATTAAATAGAAATTTTTTAGAGGCACTTTATTAATTAATCTCTCCCTCAAATATTTTCTAAAACTTGCAGGATGAGTCTCTTGGATGCCTATGTATTCATCTAAGTGGAACATTACTGTCTTCGACCAATCGATGGAAGATATGCTTACAAGATTCTTCAAGAATTCAAACTGAGATTCACCAGTAGCCACTACAAAAATTGCCTCACTTTTTTCCTTTATTGTACTTATCAATATTCTTGCTGCTTCCTTAGCAGCAGCTTTGCACATCTGTTGTTTTGTTTTAAATATTTTTACTTTCATTAAAATATCCTAAAGATATATTTTCCCAACTTCCTAAAAGGAAATGCTTTATATATCACACTTTGGTATTCCTGTATCATCTTACCCCTCCTCTATCTTCTTCTCTAACTCCCTCCTTCTGGCCTCATAGAATTGTTGTAATTCTTTATCTTCGGTAATCTTTAGTTACTTAAAACTACCATCAATTATCCTCACAAATACCCTA
>NMQN01000360.1 GCA_003575245.1 Candidatus Atribacteria bacterium 1244-E10-H5-B2
TGGATTATGTTTGTTTGGATATTAGAGTTTTCTTAAATATCTGACTACGTACAAATTCTCTCCGCCTTCCTTTAGTTCTTTTTCATAGTCTTCTTTATCTTATTAGACTACCGAAACACCCAAAACGTTCATAAAATTTTCAAAAAAAGTACGATTTTTTTGAGGGGGTTTCAAACAAGAGAAGCTAAGGGGCTTGTCCCGATCGTAAGAGGGGCTTGTCCCGATTTTCACGGAGGGAGGTAGGGGTTATTTCTTCTGCTTATCGTACCAAGATTTCCATTTCTTGTAATCAAATTCAAAGTCTTTGGCGGTAATCTTCTTTAATGCCTTTGCAGCATCTAAGCGGACATCCCCATCTTTATCTTTCAAAGTCTCAATAAGAGGCTCAACTATTCTTTTATCACCTATATCTCCTAATTCTAATACGACAAACATGCGAGTATGCTTATCCTTATCTTTCAAAGCCTTAATTAAAAACTCAAATGCATCGTCATTTCCCATTTTAGCCAACGCGCAAGCAGCAATAAATTGAATCGGTTTACGTCTATCCTCTTTCCACAATTTTCTAAGAGGCCCAATTGCACGCTTATCACCTATCTTTCCTAATGCCTTTGCGGCAGAGTAGAAGACATTTTCATCTTTCAATGCCGCTATCAGAGGCTCTACTGCACATTTGCCTCCTATCTTTCCTAATACCTTTGCAGCATGGTAGCGGACATATGATTCTTTATCTTTCAAAGCTTCAATCAAAAGCTCAACTACTGATTTATCTGATATCTTTCCTAATGCCTCTGCTGCAAAGCGGCGGATATCCTTATCTTTATCTTCCAATAACTTAATAAGTGGTTTAATTGCATCTTTTCTTTTACTTTTGCCAAGTTCTATTACAATCTGCCTGCGGACTTTAAAGTCTTTTGATTCAAGTTTACCTGCTATATCTGGAAACTTTTTTAATAAGACTGGTGTCAGACCCCATTTGACATAAGGTTTAAGAATATATCTTAGTGTAAATTCAATTTCAGGGTCTTTAGCTTCTTTTAATGCCTTTTTGAGTTGGACGATTATATTATTCCATTCTTTAGAATTTAATATCATCTTGTCCAACTCTTTAGTTGCCTGTTCTCTTGTTTTATATTTATCAGAACCAAGTTTTTTGATGAGTTCAGCAATTTTAGGATTTGAGGGTTTTGTTGTCTCAGCAGGTTTTTCTTTAGGTTTGTCTTTTTCTGTTTCAATGGGCTTTTTTCCCACGGGTTTCTTTTTTGGTGTGTTCTCGCACCCCACACAAACCGCCGCGGTAATGAGTAATACCAAAAATAGTTTTTTCATAATTTCCTCCTCCCAAAATCATCATCGTAATGGATTGTATCACCATTCACTATTAAGTATACAGTAGGTCAGGGTGTTCTTAAATATCTGAAATCTTTTCTCCAGCTATTTTTTGAATAATTCCAAATAATCTTAGATTTCTTGAAATGCTCAAGCTAGCAATAATACCCAAGATTCCCACAATACCGTAGGCTTCTACGCCTGCCATGTATGTTCTAGCTTCTTTTAACACAAAGATTCCAATTACATATGCTACAATAAAGAAAATAGCAAATGCAACAGTTAACACTCTCAAAAACTTAAACCAACCCATTCTGTTTTTAAATATCCTAATCAATTTAATATCTTCCTGAGTTAATTCCATATTATGACTCCTCCCAAAAAATAAACTAAAAACTTTTATTTTCTTTTTTTTAGGCATTCTGCCAAATCTTTCCTGAGGTTCTTCATTATTCTCTTAAACGGAGGTCCCCATCGTCCATTTGTGTTAAAATTGTAATACTCGCCTTCTATAACAGATTCAGTTTCTTTATAAGATTTTACCCAAATCTCTTTCTCGGATTTAGCATCAATCAGAGAAAAACCTATCTCTAGTTCAACATTTCCATATGAGCATGGCAGGCCCAAAATCCATAAGATATCTCCGGCAACAGAAAGCCCATACCAGGTCAAACTGCGATGCCATGTTGCCTTATTTAATTTGAGTGATAGAATATAGTCATAATCAGTAGGTTTTAAACTTAATGTACCAGTAACATTTGCAAAGATATTTGATTGTTTTAAGTCATTAACAACTGCCATAGTTAGGTCTCTTGTGATGCTATATTCTTCCACAGTGAATAATGTTCCGACAAATTTTTCAGGAGACTGAATATGATCGGTAGCGTAAGGGACAAAAGGAATAAAGATGAGAAAGATAGCATTAGTGCTATTTTTCAGAGACTTGCGATTATCCTTGCAAGCATTTATCTTGAGAGTGGCATCACTCAGAGGTTTGGCAAACACAGGAGGCTCTACCTGGTATTCTCCAAGAAATAATTTCGACGGATAACAACCAGTCAAGGCAATTATTATCAAGCAAATCCCTATCACACATAATAACCTACTATAACACTTCATTTGTACAAGCCTCCTTTCTTAAAATATTCAAGCATGTGCTGGCGGGTGTATCATAACACAAATAGGTTTGGGTTTCAAGGGAGGAGTGAAAAGCTACGGGGTTTATCCCGATTGTAAGAGGGGCTTGTCCCGATCGTAAGAGGGGCTTGTTCCGATTATAAGAGGGGGATCAGTTACGCGGGGGGATAGGAGGGTTATTTATTTCTTTTTGGACCTATTACCTTATTTTGTTCGAAATCATAGCCTACGTATATTACAACTTTCCCGGCTTTATCAAAGGTGATCATGAGGTGGTAGAATTTTTGGCCATAGCTCCAGGTATCACCGCTTCCGCTTTTTCGTATTTGACGCGGTTCTCCCAGTTTTGATCTGACAGCCTGTTTAGTATCTCCTACTTTCAATGAAGCAATTGATTCTTTTCGTATTGCCCTTTGGGCCTTTTGATAAAAGTAATGAGCTGTAAGAGCAATGCCTATGGCAAAAATAATCCAGGACACATATGATCGCTTAAATTTCATTTTGCACCTTCTTTCAAAACGTTCCTAAAAACCTTCCCCAAAATCATCATCGTGATGGATTATGTTTGTTTGGATATTAGAGTTTTCTTAAATATCTGACTACGTACAAATTCTCTCCGCCTTCCTTTAGTTCTTTTTCATAGTCTTCTAAGTTCTCGTACATGCTGTCTCGAAAAGTTATTTCCTTGCCCTCGACGGAATAAAGAGGAGAAGAACAAACAAGAGGACCTTCTGTTAAAGTAATAGATTTTTCCATAGGTTCATGTGCCAATTTAATTTTTACACAGTTCTTTCCTTTGTCATCAGGAAAAAATTCTAATTTGTCCTTATAATTGCTCTTTTCAAAAACTTGGTTCTGATAAATATAAAACAAGAGAACAGGCAACTAAAGAGTTGGACAAGATGATATTAAATTCTAAAGAATGGAATAAT
>NMQN01000447.1 GCA_003575245.1 Candidatus Atribacteria bacterium 1244-E10-H5-B2
AGGGAATTTTGTTTAAGTTTTTCTCCCTGGATAAATTAAAAAATCCTGTTATTTACCTGATTATCAGGCTGTTAAGGTATTCTAAGGAATTTGAACGCTCTATATTGCGTTTAGGGGTATGATAATTTTCTTTTAGGGTTATTGTATGCTGTTTATTAACGCTGTCTAATCTTTATATGTGGTATTCCATTAGCGTCTATTCCTCTGTATGTAAGTTCAATATTATTCTCTTTAGCATTTTTTAGCAGGTCCTCTAAGTCTACCGGTTTTAATCTCTCTAATCTTTCCTGTTGATCCTTAGTTAAATTTACACATTCTAACTCTGGATTTATTTTGTAGTTTTCCATTTCTTTTTTTCCTTTCCTTTTTATTCTTTAAGACTGCCTTATTTTTTTAATAATTATTATTTTACATTTAAAAGAGCAAGGCATATTTATAATAATATGTGCCTGAACTGAGTATCTTTTTCGTGCTTCAGGCTTTCGCAGTCTACCTATTACTTAGACATAAACACTAGCGACCCGTTTGCTTGCTCTACCATAAACACGATTTCAACTATTATATGAGTTGTTTTTCCTGCATACGTGGTAGATTCTAACATATACTTATCAACTGATTCGGAAGTTAAACTCCACGGATCTTTGTCTCCACCATCTTGGGAGAACATTCTAACAATGTCTTTACCACTTCTTCCTGTGGCACCCCTTGCACCTGTGCCACCAGTAGAACCTGTAGCACCTTCAGAACCAGTTTCACCTACTGGACCTTCTGGACCTTCAGGACCTGGTTCACCATCTTCAACCCAAGTATCTCCAATCTCAACAGCAGATATAGCACCTGGTAAACTGAACATAACTGCTACAGCTACAACCATTGCGAGAATAACGAACTTTTTCCAATACTTTTTCATTTTTATTTCCTTTCTTCTTATGCCTTGCTCTTATTGAGACTAATTTTATTCCTCTAAAGTTAGATATCTCCTTTCTTTTTTATTCTTTAAAGTTACCTTATTTAATATTAATAATTTACGGGATAATATAATTATATATAGCAATTTGCTACATTTCTCCCTTTCTAATAAATCGTCCCTATGATGCAATAAATCGTCCCTCCTATGCAATAAATCGTCCCTAATGTGCAATTTTTGCTTTTTATCAAAATCTCTGTAATCTACTACTATACTGACTTTCAAGCCTTTTTTTATACCCTTCATTTTCCCTAACTATATCTAACTAGATATAACTAAGAGGAAAGGTGCTTTTAATAAGCACTTTCCTTTCCCATTAGATATATAAAAAATACCCCCATTATCATCTATATTTCTTTAAATATTCCTGTTTTTAGATCAAAATCATATTTAAAAGTTTCCCTGTCCATTCCATACCTGTTTTTAGCTACTATAATATCCAATTCCCGCTCCGCTGGGTCTATCTGCCCTGGAATATGGTTATCCTTTAATGATTCATAATTGTCTAAGGCTTCCCGGTATAAAAACAAACATAAGTCAATATCATATTCTATATTGCCTGAATCTCTAAGATCTGATAGGTTTGGCCTTTTATCCCCTCTGTCAATCCTTTTTCTGTTAAGGGTAGATATAACAACTATGGGAATATTTAATCTCTTTGATAAACTTCTTAAATCCCTAGAAATATTAGTTATTACTTCATATATGCTATAGCCTTTTATCGTTGGAGTTAATAACCCTAAATAATCAATAAAAATAATATCTACTCCCCCTATTCGGTTATATAAATCTTCTATTAAAAATGTATCTGTCCGGGGGGTATTATCATCTAAAAATAATTTATAATTATCATATATTTTGGCTCTCGCATTATTTATTTTGATAAGTTCATTCTCACTGAATTTTATTGAAGGATTTAATAATTTAGAAGAATCAATACCTGAATTTAAACTTACCAAATTGCCTAAGATTTCAGGATTACCCATCTCTAAAGATACAATTAAGATCTTCTTCTTCAAAACATCACAAATATAATTGACCATATTTAAAATAAATGTAGATTTACCGGTTGATCTATCTCCGGCTATTAGATTATAAGATCCCGGTCTGAATCCACCTAAAAGGCCGTCAAGTTTTTTAAATCCGGTCAATATGTTTTTGGACTCTTCAATATCCAAATATTGCTCTTCAAACTTAACATCTATATCCTGGATCCTGATTATCTCCCGACCAGGTAATTCAATTTTTTCAAGTTCATCAGATAACCAGCTTTTTATTTCTCCGGGAGTTCTGCTGTTTTTAGATATCATTTCATCAACAGCTAGAGTTAATCTGTATAATTCCCTATGTCCGGCAATGCTCTTTAATTTCTTTAAATCATTTTCAAATTCATGGGTTAGAAAACTCATGTCAATTAAGTCTTTAACTATTAATTTCTTTCTAAGATCTTCTGGTATATCAAATGTAGAAGGATCTTCCCCGGTCTTTAACTTAGCTTTTAAAGTTATGATCATGTCCTTATATGATTTTTTGTAAAAGTATTCTGGTTTTAACTCATTGATGTAATGGTTAAGTTTCGGGCATTTATTAACAATACTAGAAATTATTGCCCTTTCAAGTCCTGTATCTCTGGGAGGAAGTTTTTTTAAATTATTCACAATATCACCTCATTTTATAAAACTACTTTTATTAATGCTTAAAATTTCTTCACATAGTGGCTTATAAATTATCATTCCAAATGCCTTATCTTTTGCTTTCTTGTATCTTTTTTTGTATCTCCATTTATATATTTTATCTTTTGCCAATTTATTTAAACTTTTTTCAAGTAGTAATATTTGCCTGGGATATCCCCTTGCTTTTATTTTTTCACTTAGATTCATTTCATCAATTAATATCTGTACTGATATAGATTCGTTTTCTTCTCCCCTTCGTTTTGTCGCATTATTTCTATACCTCAAATGTAGCTTCCTTCCTATATGGTAAGCATAGGGATATAATTTTGAACTTATTTTAGGCAGCCTGTGATCTATTTTAGTAAAGAATTTATTGTTTATAATACTTTGTGCCCATGTGGGAGTAGTACCAACCTGTAGGGTCTTATATTTGCTTTTAGGATTTTCTAGATCATGTTTTACCAAATTCCATGCAAAAGCACGACCATAACCTGAGACTTTCTCTATTCTATTTGTGATTTTATTTTTTATGATTGTCTTGAAGAAAAAATCGCAATTGGATAAAAAACTCATTATATCTGAAAGTTGTTCAATACTTTTCTTTAATCTTTTTGTACCGACAAAGTCAAAATAATCATTTAGATCACAACTAAAAAAACACTTCTGTGTTGTCCCTATTTTCCATAAAATAAAATCAATTGTCTTGGCTACTACGCTTCCCGATCTTGCCAGACTTTCATAGTTATCATCTTTTTTA
>NMQN01000405.1 GCA_003575245.1 Candidatus Atribacteria bacterium 1244-E10-H5-B2
AAATGAAACTAAGGGAAAAACTTAAATAATAAAATAACAATACGATCATATTATTATAAAAAGAAAGGAGTAAAAAAATGAATTGTTTAATTTGCAAAAGGGAAATTGAATATTGTAAAGGGGGAGGTTGGATCCATAAAGAAACAAATTCTATCTATATTATGAAATGCAAAGATTGCGGATATGAAGGGGGAAATAGATTTACCTGCCCTAATTGTGGGAGTAAAAATTATGTCGACGACCATTGTGTTAGACCAGAGAGGAGCTAGGAAATGGAGCAAAATTTTAAGATATGGGATAATACCGAGAAGAAAATTATTGAAGTAACAGCTAAGAAAATCGGTCAAGAGTGGGTCGGGTTTTGTTGTTTTCATAATGACGTTAAGACTCCTAACCTTTTCATAAGTGAGGAAAAGGGAGTCTATCTTTGCCGGGCTTGTGGAGCTAAAGGTCGATTATATATCGAAGGGAATCAATATAATAAAGGTAAAAGAAAGGTGCAAAAAACAGACGAAGAAAGAAAGAGGATCTTAGAATCCCTAACGATTGATCTAAATAATTGGGAATCTTATCCGGAAGAAGTAAAAAAAGAGGTCTTGACTGAACTCCCTCTCAATCTTTGCTTTTTAGAAGAGGGAACGGAGAGAGACATAGCGATTAGTGCCTTAGATAAAGCCGGGATAATCAGAAAAGCAGAGACAAAAAGAAGGATAAAAAAGATTCTTAGTCTCCTAAAAAAGACCGAAGTAAGAAAAAAAGAAGAGGTAATATCAAAGCAAAAGTTTAATCCCCGGGTTTATTCAGATAAGATTTTAGAGAAGTATCCTCTCCGATATGACACTATAAAAAGGTTTTGGATCTATCATAAGAAGAGAGGGCTTTGGATTGAGAGAGCAGAGCCTATACTAAACTCACTATTGAGAAAAACAATCTTAGGAGAGAAAGATTATAAGGCCTATTGTGTTAGGGAGATCTTCGAGGATCTGAAAGGCCTATCTTTAAAGATAGAAGATCCGGTCGAGCCGGAACTTTATCTAATCCCTTTTAATAATAAAATTTATGATATCAAGAATAAAAAAGAGATTGAATTTTCTCCGGAATATTTCTTTATTAATAAACTAGCGGTAAACTATAATCCTCAAATAAGTGAATTTCCTACTATTAGAAAAATCTTTAAAGAGATAGTCGGAGAGGAGAATATCGTTACTCTTTTAGAGATCGTTGCTTATTGTATGTGGAGAGGATATCCCTATCCTAAAGCCTTTATTTTATTCGGGAGTGGTGCTAATGGTAAAACCGCTTTTATTAAGATATTAAGAAGGATTTTAGGAAACAAAAATATCTCCTCAGAGACTAGTAACGCTATACAATATAATCCCTTTTCTATAGGTCGGCTTTACGGTAAATTGGCTAATGTTACTAGCGAAATGGAGTACAATATTTTAAAGAATACAGTCAAATTAAAAATGGCTACCGGAGAGGATTTAATGAATTGCGAGAGAAAATTTAAAGAGCCTTTCCTCTTTGTGAACTATGCTAAGCTGATCTTTCTGACAAATCAGATTCCTTTAACTACAGATAAAACTTTTGCTTTTTATCGGAGAATCTTTCTTTTAGAGTTTCCTAATAAGTTTATATTGGGAGAAAACGCTGATCCTGATATAGTAGACCGGATTAATCAGAGAGAATTTGAAGGGCTTGCCTTATGGGCTTTAGCAAAATTAGGGGAACTTAAAAAGAAATATTTTGTTTTTACTAAGCATAAAAGGACAGAAGAGATAACTGAGCAGTATGAGAATTTAAGTAATCCTCTATTCAAATTTATAAACGACTTTACTATTAAAGAGCCTAATTCGGATATTCCGAAGAGTGAATTTCAAAATAGATTTAATGCTTATCAAAGGGATAAAGGATTTAGGATTTGGGATAATAAAGAGATCAATCGAGAAATGCGAGTTATGGGGTACAATGACAGGGCTAAAACACGAGGAGAGACCGGAAATAAAATTACCTATTGGACTTGGCTCGAGGTATTTTGGAAATGATCGGGGGTTATGAAATCGGTTTCAGAGCTGTAATCGTTGTTATATAAGGCTTATCACCATTAGGGGAATTAGGGGAATTAGACGTTTTTCTTATTAATGGAATATATTTTGAAAAAAAATATATATGAAATAAAAAAAATAATATAATATTGTAACTATAATATAAAAAACCCCTAATTCCCCTAATTCCCCTAATGGTGGACGAAAAAAGGTCTCTTTAATTTTGGAGTAACTCGGGGGATATCGAAATAGTGTTTAATATCTCCGGGAGTGGTGCAAATCATATAATTTGGATATAAAAAAGTCTTTTAAATTTTGGAGTGATTCGGGGAATCTTTCAGTTTTAACCGACTCCTCTATGAGGAAATAAGGCTACTTTACATAATATAATTTATAGGACGTTGCTGTAACCGTTGGTATATAAGGCTTTCAAGAGCCGAAATTAAATAATATTATTTAAGTCTAACAGGAGCATAATAGACAATAATTGAACTATTATAAACAATAATTAACAATGGTACGATTTATCGTTTAATTTTGAGGTTGAAAATGCTGAAAACTCCCTGTAAATCAATTTTTATTACGCTGGATCTGCTTTTCAATCTCTATTCTTAGGGGGTCGGAGACGCTGATTTTTGATTATAAACAATTTTTACTATGGTTGTATTGCTCTCCGATCCTCTCAAAAAACAAAGAAAGAAGGGATTCTATGAACGATTTAAGAACGAAATTAGCTCAAGAGTGGGCTAAAAAACATAATATTCAGTTGAGTTTATTCCCCGAGCAATTGCTAAAAGAGGAAAAGACTACTGAGAGGGAGAAGAGACTTACTGATAAAGAGTTTAAAGAAATGTGCAAAAAAGCTCGGGTCGATCAAAAATCCCTCGCTGATACTGTATTTACGAGGAGTCTTAAAAGCTCCTGAGAAAGAAGAGAAAGAGATCCTTAAATTTATAACTGGTATGCTAAAGAGGAGAGGATTCGAGCCGGATTTAAAAAGTGAGTGGGAAGTACACGGAGAACATAAGGGCATGGACTACCAGGTTTATATTGGAGACGTTAAAGATTTAAAAACTAAAGAGTCTGAGGGTCTCGTAGTTATCTATCCTAAAAGTGTCTACTGGCTTGATGATTATTCGGATTGGTGGAAATGTGAGCCGGATCATAAAGTATTTATTGAATAAAGGAGAACTATAGAATTGACTAACGAAGAGCGGAAATTTATATCTATCGAAAGAATCAAGAGAACAAATCTCTACAATATGATAACAGACTGGCAAAAAGTTTTAAAATACGCTAAAAAGTACTTTAAAATAAGGATCTCAAAAGAGGAATATATCGAGCTTATCG
>NMQN01000900.1 GCA_003575245.1 Candidatus Atribacteria bacterium 1244-E10-H5-B2
AAAGGAAAAGAATACATTATAACTAAAGTTAAAAAAGCTAAAGGAGAAAAAGGTCCAAGATATTTTTTAAAAGGAAAAGGCGAGCAGGAATTTATCAGGATGAATTCTAATTCTTATCTGGGAATGTCCTTAAGGGAGGAAATCATCCAGGAAGAAGAAAGAGCAACCAAAGAATATGGTGTTGGGCCAGGGGCTGTCCGTTTTATCAGCGGAACATTCCAATCTCACCGAGAATTCGAAAAGAAATTAGCAGTATTTCATCAAAGAGAAGATGCTATGTTGTTCAGCTCAGCTTATTCAACCGTGGTAGGTATTTTAACCCCTCTTATAACTTCTGACACCATTGTAATAAGTGATGAGTTAAATCACAACTGTATAATTAACGCCCTTAGACTTTCCAGACCAAAAGATAAAAAAATCTATAAACATCTGGACATGAATGACCTCGAAGATAAAATAAAAAAATCTATCGGCCAAGCAAAAAGATTAATCATTATCACTGACGGCATATTCAGCATGAGAGGCGATTATGCCCCCCTGTATATTATTTCCAACCTTTCTAAAAAATACGACCGGGAGTTTCCGGAAAGTATTCTGTTAGTGGTAGATGATTCTCATGGTATTTGTGCTTATGGAAAAACCGGTCGGGGAACAGAAGAATATACCAATGCAAAGAGGGTAGATGTATTAGTTGGAACCCTGGGTAAAGCATTTGGAGTAAATGGCGGATATGTAATTTCCAATCAAACCGTTATCACTTACTTAAGAGAAACGGCACCGATGTATATCTACTCTAACCCCATCTCCCCTGCTGAGGCAAGCGCAGCCTTAAAATCTTTAGAAATACTTAATAGTGAAAGAGGAAAAGACATTTTAACCCACCTTCACCAGATGACTAAGAAATTTGAAAAAGGTCTCCTTGATTTAGGATATGAAATTATTGAAAGTGACCACCCTATTGTTCCTTTAATGGTGAGAGATACTAAAAAAACCACAGAGTTGGTAAATTATCTTATTGAAAATGGAATTCTTGGCACGGGTCTTAATTATCCGGTTGTGCCTAAAGGCGATGAAGAGATAAGATTTCAGATTAATGCCGACCATACTCCTTCCGATATTGAATATACTCTGGCTGTTCTAAAGGATTATAAACAAAGAGCTTAACAGATTTAAAAGATTTATAAAATAAAACAAAAATTAAAAAGTAAACTACCTCTTTGTCATTCCGCACTTGATGCAGAATCCATAAGCAAGGGGCGTATGCAATACGCCCCTACAACAACATATCATCTCTGCAGTTTACACTCACGAAAGTGGTAGAGAGAATGACATTGACAAAGTCAAAATTAGATCACCGCCTGGCACTTAAATTAAGTGCCAGGTGAATTTCCAAGTTTAATTAAAGTATCATTTACTAACTTTCTTAATCAGAAGTAATAACTTCAGAACCGCCGGATTTACGGTAATCTTACTTCCTAATATAGTTCGATTAGATATGTTTTTCCCATAAAATAATTCATTCGCCTTGCTGTCTTCTTCGATAGCTGAACCCTGAAAGGAAACTCCGATATAAGCTCCCTTACTTATAGAATAAGAATATATTGAAGCTTTAAATTTATAATCTGTATCTGCTGAAAGAGACCTTCCCAATGGACCTGCAGCGATACTGGCGGTACCGCCCAGAGTAAAATTATCTTCCATAAACCCTTCCATTCCCCGTTCATTGGAAATAACTAAAACCAGGGCGATTGATTGAATGCCTATCTGAGGGCCGATGCTTATACTTTTAATCTTTACAAAGGCGGGGCCATACCATATCCCTACCCTGCTATCTTTTCTAAATATTATTCCTTTTCCATACTGTCCGCCAATTCCCCATCCTATTTTAATTATCGAAGGAAAGATAGCTATGCCTTTTGCTTCTTTCAAAAGAGCTCCAAAAGCCCCGCTATCCTCTGATACTGCCATCTCCTCTAATACTTCGATAGATTCGTTAATTATTTCAGATGGTGTCATAGGGGCCGCTTGCCCTACACAAGTTAAAACTAAAAATAATAGTAATGCTAAAATGATACTTTTTATATTTTTATTTTTCATTTTTTATTTTCCCTCCATAATTTATGGACAGAATATCTTTTATAAAACTTTTCTTCTCTTTTGATTTGGATTTTTTTATCTCTATTACTTCCCGATAGAGATTTAACATTCTTTCAGAAATTGTATCAATGCTATATTTTTCAGAAGTCTTTATTGCTCCCTGAGAGAGCTTTTCCCTTAATTCTGGCTCTCTAATAATTTTTTCTAATGCCTTAGCAAATTTTTCAACATCGTTATCGACCAACAGTCCATCCAGCCCATCTGTCAGTATATCTACTGCTCCCGGAGCTTTAATCGCCAAGACGGGAACTCCGGAAGCTAAGGCTTCTATGGTTACTATCCCAAAAGTTTCTGTTGTAGAAGCAATAGTAAATACATAAGCCATCTTGTAATAATGTTGAATTTCCTCATAACTTACTGTTCCTGTAAATATTACATCTTCTTCTACCTTCAAAGTTCGAGCAAGCTGTTTCAGTTCATCCATAGCCGGACCACTGCCTACTATTAATAATTTTTCTTTACCAATACTCCTTTTTTTGATTATTGCTAATGCTTTTACAATCTTATCTATGCTCTTTTCTGAAGCTACTCTACCCACAAAGAGAATTATTTTATCATCTTCTTTTAAATTATATTTTTTTTTAATTTCTGTTCTTTTCAATTCATCATCTTTCTTGAAAGAAGTCAAATGTATTGCATTAGGAATAACCTCAATTCTGGTTTTAATTCCATAGCCTTCAATTAATTCTTTCATTGATGTAGACGGAGTAGTTATACAATCAGTTTTATAAGCTAAATTAGAAATTATCATCTTGATTGCTTCATGAGTTACTCTTTCTGGTATGGGGGAAACATAGTAAGCATATTTTTCATATTGAGTGTGAAGGGTCAATATTTTGGGAATACCTAATCTCTTACCATACATTATAGCTACAGAACTTAGTAAAAAGGGATGATGAATATGGATGATGTCAGGATTAAATTCAGTTATAACTTTTTTCACCCTAAAGGATAAAGGTATAGGAAGAGGATATTTCACTTTACTGGTTAAGTTTACTGACCTATATCTGAATACATTTTTTTCTTGATCAACATAATCTTCTACCCTGGGAGCAAAGACATAAACCTCATGCCCTTTTCTTTCGTAAGCCTCTTTTAATGAAGAAATACTGGTAACAACTCCATTAACCAGTGGCTTATAACAATTGGTAAAAAAAGCAATTCTCATTTTGTTTTCTCCGTAATCTAAAATCAAAATATTATTTTATTCAGTTTTGATGCTTTCA
>NMQN01000723.1 GCA_003575245.1 Candidatus Atribacteria bacterium 1244-E10-H5-B2
AATCCCCTGCCCCCCCCCTGAAAAAAGGTTAATAAAAAGAAGGGAGCAGGGTATGTCTATGGTATTCTGCCCTTATGGTAGATAAAAAACACTAACTTATATTTTTTATTCACTTTATTCTAAAAGCTTCCATTCTCTTAATATATTCTTTAATCCTTCTATTTGTTCTTCTTTTATGGGTAATAATGGAGGCCTTGAATACCCTCCTTCTAAGCCCATTAAATCCATTGCTTTTTTAGCATGAACTACTTGACCAAAAGTTTGTTTTATGTTACCACTCCACCACCAATCATATAAACTAAGCTCTTGTGAATGAAATTTTTTGGCTTCTCTATAATCTTCTTTCCTAATTGCATCCCATAATTTTACCTGTAATTGAGGATTAAAACTTGAAATAAATGAAATAAACCCACTCATTCCAGCGAGAGCTCCAAATGGTTGTAATGATGATGAGCCTGCAAAAACTAACAATTCTTTTATTAATACTTGTGTGTGAAAAAAACGTTTTATATTTGGCGTAGTCTCTTTTAAGGCAAAAACATTTTCTAATTTAGCTAACCTTTTTATTAAGTTAATCGACATATCACTCTGGCTTGCTATAACCGGGTTATTATATAGCATTATGGGTAAATCAATATTATCATCAATAAATTTATAAAAACTATACATCTGCTCTTCATTAAATGGTAAGTAATATGGCTGAACAATCATTACAGCCTTTGCTCCAACTTGTTTTGAATAATTTGCTAATTCAATTACATTAAATACATTCGTATCATTACAACCAGCCATTACTAGAACTTCATTATTTGCTGCTTCAATTGTTGCCTTTATAACCTGTTTCCTTTCTTGTATATTCATAGCATAACATTCTCCTGTGCTACCATTTGCAATCAAAAATCCATTAAATGCATTTATACCATTATTTATCATATATCTTACATTCTTCTTTAACCCGTCTAAATTTAATTGCAAATCCTCATCAAAGCATGTTAAAACTAATGCTCCTATTCCGTTGAATCTCTCCTTTAATTCTTTATTATACATTTTTAAATTTCTCCTAATTGAACAATTTTATTTTATCTTTATACAATACTTATTAACTTTTTGCTAAATTCCTCCTTTCTTTTAGATATACCAGTTTTAAAAATAACAAAATTTTTGAAACTATATTTAGATAGTATTTTATAAAAAATCTTTTTCTAAAAATCCCTAACCCTTGATACCGCCACCTCCCCAGCCCTTTATTAAAGATCTTTGAGCAAGTAAAAATATTATTAATGCAGGGATACTAACAATAACACTTCCACTTAAAATATATTCCCAATATATGTCAAATTGGGTTACAAAATTATTTAAACCTACTGGAAAAGTTAACTTTAGATCAGAACTCATAAAAATTAATGCAAATAAATATTCATTCCAAACAAAAATAAAAATAAAAACTGTTGTAGATATTATTCCAGGCAACGCCATTGGAATCACTATATTAAATAATGTCCTTAACCTTCCTGCTCCATCAACGAAAGCAGCCTCTTCAAACTCAATAGGAATACTTCGGAGAAATGCTCTCATCATCCATATGCAATAAGGTAAACATAAAGCTATGTAGGCCAATATCAATCCAGTTAATTTATTGGCAAGTCCTGCTTTTACAGCAAATAAATATAAAGGTATAACCAATAACACCGAAGGTAACAGATATGCGAACAATGAAAAAATAGTAAATAAATTTCTCCCACGGTAATTAAATCTAGTCAGACTATAAGCAGCTAACGTTGAAACTAAAACACTTGTAGAAATAGTTCCTATTGTTATATAAACACTATTTAACAGGAATTGAATAAAATTAGTTTCACTAAACAAAAGAATATAATTAATAAAAGTAAATTGTTTGGGAAAAATTGTAGGTGGAATATTAAAAAATTCAACTTTTGACCTAAGCGATGAAAGCAACATCCAAATAATTGGGCCTACGGAATATAATACGAAAACTAAAACACATAAATAAAAGCATATATGAGAAATATTTTTTTTAAAATTCATACTATCCTACCTCTTCTTGAGACTTTCCAGTAATCCTCATGTATAATATAATAAAAACTGTAACAATTAATAATGTCACCATTGCATCTGCAGCACCTTTACCAAGCTGCATGGCTTTAAAGGCAGATTTATATATTAATACAGGCAATGTTTGCGTGCTAGTGCCCGGCCCCCCACCGGTAAGAATCAAAAACATATCTACTTTTTTAAACATAAATATTCCTCTTAAGAGAATTACAACTAATAAAACACCTTTTATCTCTGGTAAAGTAATATATCTAAACTGACTCCATTTGCTAGCACCATCAATTTCTGCAGCTTCATATAATTCTAGTGGAATTGTCTGTAAACGAGCAAGAATATTGATAATAACAAAAGGTGAAAAGCGCCAAATACCAATACAAATTAGAGAAAAAAAAGCAAAACGAGAATCTGCTAGCCAACTTATTGTCTTACTAATAATATTAAGTTGCATTAATATATAATTAAATATCCCGTAATTTTCATTCAATAACCATTTCCACATCAGGGTTACAGAAATAGTAGGCATAAAAAACGGCAATAATACTAATGCCCGTGCTAAAGTTCTCCCTTTAAAATCTTCGTTAAGTAATAAAGCTGCACTAACTCCCAACAAAACTTGTGCAATCACACTAGCTACTGTCCAAATAATGCTTAACGATAAAGCATTCCAAAATTCTTTATCTTGAAGCGTTTCAATATAATTAGTTAAGCCTATAAAATGTCCTTTTAATTCATATATTAATTGTGAATGAAAACTTAAATATGTAGCATTAATTAAAGGATAAATAATCAGAATACTAAGTAGTATTAGAGCTGGAATAAGAAAACAAAATCCCATTATATTATCTTTTTTTTTCAACATAGGCAACCACTTTCAACTTTCTTATGCTTAGGATTAGGTAGATATCTTACATGGTACCTACCTAATCCTAATCTAATACTTTTTATTTAATTCCAAATCTTTTACGCCAAGTATTAGCTACATTTTTAAGAGCTTGCTCAGCCGTTAGATCCCCAGCAAGAAATTTGTTAAGCTCTGTTGATAGATTAGGCATTGAAAGGGCTTCTCCCAAATAAGGATTTACAGTATCGTGACGGAATTGAAAATCGGTTCCATACTTATAGGCTAATTCCATAGATTTTTTTATAATATCCTTATTCTTCTTAATGCCAGGAAACTCAAAATATTCAGGATTATCTAGCCAACTGCTACGTACCGGTAAAGCATGGCCCGGTACTGAAGCAGTTAGATATTCTAAATACTGTTCTCCCGACATATAGAATTTAACAAACTCTTTAGCTATCTCTGGATGCTTTGTTCCGCTAAACACAACAAAACTATTTATACAAGCATGAACAATTGGGTTATTTCCTGAAGGTCCTACAGGTGTCGTTACAACATCAATTTTCGAAGCTAATTCGGGATTATATCGGTCTATAGTAGATAATAACCTTCCTGGAAATCGAACCATAGATACAAGTCCTTCTGAAAACTGCACTGCAACTTCAACATTTCCAGTATTTACTACTCCTGGAGGAGCAAATTTTGCAAGTTTACCATAAAATTCTAAGGCCTCAATAGCTTCGGGAGAATCTATGACCACATTATTATTTTCATCAAAATAATCTGCACCGTTAGCCCATAAAAAAGCTGAAAAGAAAAAATAATTTGATGGCATTCCTCCAAGAATGGCAATACCATATTGGTCAATTTTACCATCTCCATCAGTATCTACTGTCAAAGCTTCAGCTGCTTTTAAATATTCATCAAAAGTAGTTGGAGGCTTAATTCCAGCCTTCTCGAAAAGGTCCTTCCTATAATATAGTACCTGTGATTCTGTATGAATAGGTATGTCATATATTTTGTGATCTAAATTTGGAGTAACAAATTTTCTAGGAATATCACCTATATCTTCAAATAGATCTTTTAGTGGAAGAAGAAACCCTTGTTCAACTAATCCTGGTACCATACGAGGAGAGAAAAAAGCTACATCTGGTGCAGTACCAGCCCTGAGCTGAGCAGCAAGCTTTGGAAGGACATCCTCAAGGTTAGCATGCTGAATATTAACTTTAACGTCAGGATGCGTCTCCTCAAATCTCTTTATAATATTATTATCAACCTCTACTGTTGTTGGATCGGTTTCAGGTGTCAAATAAGTAATCGTTACAGTATTAGCAAAACCTTGTAAACATAAAACCGATATAGAAATAAGAGTAATTGAAATTATCATTATTAAAAACTTCCTCATTACATAATCCTCCTTAAAAATTTTAATACAGGTAACAAAATAATAATCTTTTCATTTTATTATCCTATTTGTTTACCACCTCCTATACTATTTTTAGCTATTTTACTTTAAGGGCCTTTTTATATATTCTTTTTGCATCCTCAAATATTATTTCTCGTGGATTATTTTTAATAAGGCGTTGTTGTTCTGATATAGCCATTGTTGCAAGATTGTCTAATACCTTTTCAGAAACCTCGAATCCTTCAATGGTAATACCGACATCGCTAACCAGTTTCCTAATTTTATCCACAACAGATTTTACGATTTTTTCTTTGGAAAAATTAGTAGTTTTAATTTTCATTACATCAGCAACTTTAATAAACTTTTCTGGAACTACTTTTGAATTAAATTCCATTACACCAGCCAGAAGGATTGAATTGGATAACCCATGACTGAAATTGTATTTACCGCCGAGCGGATAAGCCAGAGCATGTACTCCCCCTGTACCGGAATTTGTTATAGCTATCCCTCCATAAAGGCTACCAAGCGCCATATAGTACCTTGCTTCTTTATCGATTCCATTTCTAACAGCTCTTCGAAGATATTTACTGATTAATCTCATGGAATCCAAAGCAAATAAATCACTCATTGGATTTGATTTTTTGCAAATAAAACATTCAACTGCATGAGTAAAAGCATCTATTCCCGTCTCAGCAGTAACCTTTGGTGGGACTGAAAATGTAAGTTCAGGATCAAGAATAACCAAATCCGGTATTAGATAAGGACTGACTATACCTTTTTTCCATTCCCTTTTTTTATCCTTAACTATAGCGTTAGGTGTAACTTCGGCACCTGTACCTGAAGTTGTAGGGAGAATAATTAATGGAATACCTGGTTTATCAATCAAATTCGTTCCTATATAATTCCTTACAGAACCCTCAATACTGCCAGAGATAGCCACTAATTTAGCCGTATCAATTGTACTACCACCACCAATACCAATAATTCCATCGTAATTAGAAATAATATTCAGCTCCTTAATAGCTTGATCTATTTCAGTTATTGTTGGCTCATTTTTTATATTATCAAATACTGTAAAAGAAATATTCTCCTCTTTTAAATTATTAAATATATAATCAACTATTCCCATCTTTTTTAAATTGTAATCAATGGGTATTAATACTTTCTTAAGTTTTTTTTTCTTAATTATATTTACTATTTCTCTACTTTTAGAAAAACCAACCTCAATCTTACAAGGCATTTTAAATATAAAATTCTTCATTGTGATAAGCCTCCTGCCTTAAATAGCATTATTTTGTTATTCTAGTCTATTTTGCAAAATCAATAGCCATTTTAATAGCCCCTACCATACTTTCTTCATTAGCCCTACCTTCTCCAGCTTTACCAAAAGCAACTCCATGATCAACCGAAGTTCGAATAATCGGTAATCCTACAGTAACATTTACTCCACTCATTGTTAACCATTTATTAGTTTCTTTAATATATTTAAATCCAATAATCTTCGTAGGAATATGACCTTGGTCATGATACATAACTATTGCAATATTATATTGTCCACCTATAACCTTAGAAAAAATCGTATCTGGAGGAATCGGTCCCTCAACATCTATCCCTTCTTTTTTGGCTTGAACTATCGCGGGAATTATTTCTTCAATTTCTTCTTTACCAAAAAGTCCTCCCTCTCCAGCATGAGGATTTAATCCAGCTACCCCAATTTTTGGATTTTTAATTCCTAAATCTTTCAATACTTTATCCGCCAAATGAATAACTGTTAAAACCCTCTCCTTTTTTACTAAATCACACGCCTGACGTAAGGAAACATGTGTAGAGACGTGAATCACTCTTAAATTATCATCTGCTAACATCATGGCATAATTCTTTGTTTTAGTACGAGATGCAAATATCTCGGTATGACCAGCGAAAGGTGAGCCGGCGGCTTTAATTGCTTCTTTATGAATAGGACCAGTCACTACCGCATCTACTAAACCCTTCATAGACAAATCAATCCCTTTGTAAATATAATCCAATGATGCCTGGCCTGCTTTAGCGCTTACTTTCCCATAATTAAATTCATCAAGAGCGATATTATTCAAATCTATTAGATCAATGATACCAAATTCTCCTTTAATTTCTTTGGTATTTTTAATAACATTCAACTTCAAATTCGAAGGAATAAATTTTATTGCATCATTTATAACACAACTGCTTCCAATAACTATTGGTTTTGATTTTTTATAAATCTCTTTTTTACTTAAGACTTTAACTATAATCTCTGCTCCTATACCTGCTGGATCTCCCATGGTGATAGCAATAACTGGTCTTTTCATTGTGAAATATAATCTAGTCCACTATTAATAAGTAATGAACTTTTCCTCCATTCTTAATAGTTTTTTAATTTATTAATCAAATTATATAAGGTATCTTCTTTGCCAAATCCACCCGCTTTAGTTATAATATTTAACTTATAGTTTTTATAATTAGCGATAGCCAAAGGAATACCTGGCAAAAGTTCATCTACAATATTCATATTATATATATTTAACTCTTTGCAAACTCCTAATGCTACATCTCCCCCAGTTAAAATTAAATTCCTTACACAACTATTTTTTAATATTTTGGCTGTAAGTTCACCAAGAAAAGTTTTAATATAAATCTCTAATTCTCTAAAACTAAGATTATGTTTCAACATCAGCTTTTTATTTATTAATTTTTTTTCATTGTAAATAGCATTAGTATGTATTACCAAATCACGCTTATTTCTTATAATCTGAATACATTTAGTAGTATAATTATCTAAAATAAGATCTTTATTAGATAAAATTTGCTCTAAATCGATTTTTAATTCATAAAAATCTAATTTATTTTTAATGTAATTTATTTGATCTTCCAGAATAGAATTTCGCGAACCCGCAACTACTATAACTGGACTTTTATTATTTTCAATATTTATTTTGAGATCTTCATTCTTATTACATACATTAGGAAAATGATTTGCTAAACCTGCTGAACCTGAAAATAAAACCAATCCATCAAACTTTAAGCCACTACTAAATATATCCGCTAAATGTTGCTCACTGGTGGAATCAATAACTATTATTTTATTTCCTTTTTGATATAATTTATTTATTTTTGATAAAATAGTTTTTTGACCCTTAACAACATCTTTTAAGTCAATCTGCCCAACCGAAAAATCAGTTTGTTTTTTTAATAAAAATGGGATAAAAGAATTTTCTTCCTGCTTTAAATTATTGGATGAGTATTCACTTGACCCAAGAGGTTCCTCATCAACGACTAGATAACCACCTATAGTTATTCTTTTATGAGAAGGAAAACTGGGACTAAAAACACAAATATCTTTTTTTAAAATATTCATTATTTCTTCAATTTCATCACCTACGTTGCCTCTTAAAGTTGAATCTACTTTTTTATAAATCATATCGTTTTTATCAATATTTAATTTTTTTAAAATATTCCTTAATTTTTCTCTGGCAATTTTACTTTTCAATTCACGAGTCTCCGTATCCACTACAAAAACATCTAAATTATCAGGAATAATTATTGTTGATTGTTTATTAAATATTGATACCTTTGAATTATATCCTTTTTTAGTAAATTGAACTCCAGTATCATTTGCTCCTGTTAGGTCATCCGCTATGATATAGAACATATTCCCTCTTTATCTTTCTTAAAATTATTTATACTTTATTAATTATTCTTTTCTATTCTTTGTATTACTTTTAAGTGGTGTTTACAGCAGTATTCAGTATCATCTTACCCCTCCTCTATCCTCTTTTTTAACTGCCTGCCTGGGGTAGAGCTTTTTTGAGCCAGTATCGCCTCTGATATTCTCTGACCCTTTCAGGATATTTCTTGTAATAGGCCCGGAGCCATTTCTTGTTATAGTCCGGATTCCTGACCCGCCAATCTCTGAGATATCTGTTTTTCGCTTTTCTCATTTTTCCGTAGGCCTCAGGATCTTTTATTTTTAGCCTCTGAAAATAAGTTCTCCGGTATTTATTGATTTCCTTATTGATCAGCTTTTTTGCCTCTGGAGTCTTAACATTCACACTTTTATTTAAGACGTTCACACTTTCATTCACAGTTTCATTCACAGTTAGCACCGAATACTTACCGAAGCCCGCCCTGGTGATCTTCCCCTCTTTGTGCAGGTTAGATAAAATCTTCCGGATATTTGAATTTGTTTTTTTAAGTTCAGAGGCTATTTTTTTAGGACCCAGAGGCTTCTCGCTTTTAGATAAAATGTTAATAATTTCTTCCCTGGTATTCATAACTTTTATTTATCACCCCTTCCCTAAATTTTTAATGCTCATTCCTCTCTTTTTCGGTCAGGCCTTCCTTCAATTCCCACTTATAAAAAGGCAAAATTTTTTTAGAGTTTTTAAATTTAACCTCATTTATCCCCTTTGTTATATCATTTATTGCCTTCTCCAGATAAAAATAATCTTAAATCCCTTTTTGATACGTGCCACAGCTTGCCCACCTTTTTACCTTTGAGCTTTCCCCTTCGCAGATAATCACGAATAGTTAAGGCAGTTAAAGGTAAGATCGCAACTAATTCCTCTACTGAAAAATAAACTTCTTCATCTATCTTTATCGGCACAACCTTAACCTCCTTCTCTTTTGTTGTTATTTTAACACTTATACCCTACATTGTCAAACATATACTATATAAGAAGGATTTTCTACCATCATTAACTCAACATTTACTTTACATATTATTATAATTTATCGGACGTTGAAACTCTATAACCCTTTATTTATAACGGTTACAGCAATTTATAAAACTTGTTATATTGCTATTTTCCTATTTTTTAACCCAAAACCCCACATATAGCGTATACCCGGAGCCCTACTTTCTCTCTCTCTTTCTCTCTCTTACTATCTATAACCCCTTTATTTATAGCAGTTACAGCTAAAAAATGGGTAACTTCATACCAACCCC
>NMQN01000749.1 GCA_003575245.1 Candidatus Atribacteria bacterium 1244-E10-H5-B2
ATAGACAGAATAAAAGAAACCCTGAAAGATATAAAATAATAACATTCACAAAATTTCCAATGAAGTACAAAAAGTTTGTAAATTCTGCGAAGATTAATTTTATTAAGATTTTATTGGATTATATATCCTTATGAGATATAATTAATTCATATATAGAATATTTATAGACACTGTTAAAGGGTATCGCAGGTTAAGCGAAGCTTATTCAGGTTTTATTCATTAATAAATCTTAATAATAATAACAAGTTAGAGATTTATAATTTTATTAATAAGAGGAGAAAAAGAGATGGAACAACGGGTTGATAATTTGTTAGAAGAATTTACTCTTGAGCAGGTAGATGAATTAAATAAAATTATTGAAAAATACAAAGCGGAGCCGGGAGGTTTGATACCTTTATTAGAGGAAGCTCAAGCTTTACTCGGATATCTGCCTATTACTGTTCAGAAACAAATATCCGATAAAACAAATATCCCTTTAAGTAGAATTTATGGAGTTGCAACCTTTTATTCATTCTTTACTATGATTCCACGTGGTAAACATACGGTGAAAGTGTGTTTAGGTACTGCTTGTTATGTTAAAGGAGGTAAGGAAATCAAGGAAATAATAGAGAAAGAGTTTGGAGTAAAAACCGGAGAGATTACTTCCGATAGAATGTTTACTTATGAGACAGTAAGATGTCTTGGGGTTTGTGGATTAGCGCCGGTAATAGTAGTTGATGGAGAGGTTTATGCAAAAGTTAAGTTTTCGAAGGTTAAAGAGATATTAGAACAGTATAAATGAGAGTTAAGGTTGAGACAGAAGAGGGGAGGGCTATGAAAAAAATAAAGATAGAAGACTTAGCGAGAATAAAAAAGGATTCCTTAGCTAAAAGAGAATTATCAAAAGAGGAGAAAAAGATAAGAATAACCGTTCATATGGGTACCTGTGGTATTGCTTCAGGTGCCCAAAAAATTTTGAATATTCTAATAAAAGAAATTAAGAAAGAAAAACAAAAAAATATTAGTATTGCTACTTCTGGTTGTATAGGACTATGCAGCAGAGAACCGTTAATTACTGTGGAGATATTTAAACAGGAACCAATAATTTACCAGTATATGGATCAAGAGAAGATGTTAGAGGTTTTTAAGAAACATATTTTAGAAGGAAAAGTTCTTGCTATTTATGCCTTAGCAAGGGGTAAAGAAGAACAAATTAAGGAAAGGATTATATATAAAGGTATCCTACCTGATGAGATTGTATTAGATAAAAATATACCTGGTATAGAAGAAATCCCCTTTTTTGCGAATCAAGAATTAAGAGTGTTAAGAAACCGTGGAATAATTGACCCAGAGAAAATTGAAGATTATATTGCCAGGGATGGGTATATGGGAATGGCAAAAGCATTAATGGAGATGACCCCGGAAGAGATTATTCAGGAAATTTTAGATTCGGGATTAAAAGGAAGAGGGGGAGCAGGTTTTCCTACTGGTGTTAAATGGAAATTCGCTGCCCATACAGAAAGAGAAGAAAAATACATTCTTTGTAATGCTGATGAAGGAGACCCTGGTGCTTATATGGATAGGAGCGTCTTAGAAGGTGACCCCCATGCTGTTATTGAAGGAATGGTTATTGCAGCCAAAGCTATAGGAGCTCATCAAGGATATATATATTGCCGTGCAGAATATCCTTTGGCAATAAAAATGTTGAATAAAGCGATAAATCAGGCTAAAAAATACGGTTTATTAGGTAAGAATATTTTAGAAACAGGATTAAATTTTGATTTAAAGATTTACCGGGGTGCAGGAGCTTTTGTTTGTGGAGAAGAAACAGCCTTAATGAGATCTATTGAAGGTAAAAGAGGTATGCCTCAAACTCGACCACCTTTCCCAGCTAATACTGGATTATGGGGGAAGCCAACTATTTTAAATAATGTGGAAACATTGGCCAATATTGGTCAGATAATTTTAAAAGGAAGTTCTTGGTTTGCTGATATAGGTACAGAGATTAGTAAAGGGACTAAAGTTTTTGCTCTTACCGGTGATGTAAATAATGTAGGATTGGTGGAAGTCCCTATTGGAACGACTTTGGGTAAAATTGTCTATGATATTGGCGGTGGAATACCTGAAGGTAAAAGATTTAAAATAGTACAAATAGGGGGACCTTCAGGAGGTTGTATTCCTGCTAAGCATCTTAATATTCCTATAGATTACGATACTATAAAAAATTTAGGGGCGATTATGGGATCTGGTGGGTTAATTGTGATGGATGAGGATAAATGTGCGGTGGATATAGCCCGTTTCTTTATGGATTTTTGCCAAGAAGAATCTTGTGGTAAATGTACCCCCTGTCGCGAAGGAACAAAAAGGATGTTAGAAGTTCTTACTGATATTTGCGAGGGAAAAGGGGAAGAAGGAAATATTGAACTTTTGGAAGAAATGGGGGAAGTAATCAAAGATGCTTCACTTTGTGGTTTGGGGCAAACAGCACCAAATCCAGTTTTGACTACCTTGAGATATTTCAGAAATGAATACAAAGCTCATATACAGCATAAGAGATGCCCAGCAGGGGTCTGCCGTAGCTTAATTAAATATAGCATTGATTTAGAAAAATGTATTGGCTGTGGTTTGTGTCTAAAAGCTTGCCCGGTTGATGCCATAAGTGGCGAGAAGAAGCGACCCCACAAATTAGACCAGGATAAATGTACACAATGTGGTTTTTGCTATGAAATATGTAAATTTAAAGCAATAGTAAAAAAATAGATAGTTTTTAATTGTTTAGACAGAAAAGTTTTAGAAAGAGGAGGGCGAAGAGCAGTGTCTTTGATAAATATAACGATAGATAATATCAAGGTAAGAGCAGAAGAAGGAATAACTATTTTAGATGCTGCTAAAAAGGCAGGTATCAAAATTCCCACTTTATGTGTTATGCCTGAACTCGGGTTTACTCCTGGTTCTTGTCGGATATGTGTTGTAGAAGTTGTTGATGTGCCTGCATTGGTTGCTTCTTGTGCTTATCCGGTAAGAGAAGGCTTAGAAATCCATACTAATAATAAAAGAGTTGCTAGAGCCCGGAAAATGACTTTGGAATTCTTACTGGCCAATCATCCTCTGGATTGTATGACTTGTGAGAAGAGCGGGTCTTGTATTTTAGAAGACCTGGCTTATGATTTAGGTATAAAGAAATCTAGATTTGAACAAAATAAAAAAGAGCTTACTGTTGATAATAATAATCCTTTTATAGTAAGAGAATTGGATAAATGTGTGTTATGCGGAAGATGTGTGGAAATATGTAATGAAATTCAGCAATCAAATATTATTGATTTTGGGTATCGAGGAACAAAAACAGAGATTATAGTCGAGGGGGGAACTGATTTAAGGAATTCAAATTGCGTATTTTGTGG
>NMQN01000643.1 GCA_003575245.1 Candidatus Atribacteria bacterium 1244-E10-H5-B2
TTTCAACTTTGTCAATTTTTTCTTCATCTTCTTTTTCAACTTGAATAAATCCTACCAAAACATCTTCTATTTGCTTATCTTCTTCGTATGCTTCGACCATTTCTAAAGTCTTCTTGCTCGTTTTATAAGCAAACTTATCTGCATAAATCATCAATAGTTTCATATCTTTGTCCTCTTTGCTTTATTTTCCTTGTAAAATATTTCACTCGTTCAAGTCATAAAAAGTTACACTTTATTAATGAGCCTACAAAACATAAAATAAAATATAATTTAAAAAATTATTCGATTGTCAATAATAAAGACTTGGCCCCCGCTTTTTTGTATGTCTACTAACACCTCAGCATATATGACGTTACAGCTAAGTGGAGCAATCTCCCATTAATCTTTATCTTGCTAATCCCTGCTTCAAATTGTTTCTTCGAAAAATAATAAAATTCAAAATGATATCTCTTTATATTTTTTTAATCTTTTATTGAACTTTTCCAACGGGCGCCATATAAATGGTAAATTCCTCCACACCATCAATCCCCAGAACGCTATCTGCAAATTCCTGATCATAAGCAGCAATAGCACAAGTCCCAGCACCAATTGCTTCACACGCTAGGTAGAGGTTTTGACAAACATGGCCGGCATCCAGGGCTATCACTTTGTAAGATGCCCTGCCGTATCGCCATTCCATGCGTGCCGGTATCGTCGTCCAAATAAAGGTCACTGCGCTTTTGCCAGCGAATGATTGACCAAGGGCAGCCTGGGTTAGCAAACTCTCAAGATCTTTGTGTTTTATAACTTCAACCAGTTGATGACTCATCGGTAAATAACGATAAATCGCCTTGGGAATCCCCTCAATCCTGAAAGCCGCAATATAGGTTTCCAGAGCATGTCTACATCCGGCTGAAGGCACGGTTCTGTAATTTCTAGTTGCAGATCTTTTTTCTCGAAGACCTTGAGTTGCCCATAGAAGAAAAGAAAGTTCTTCGAGTTTTATTGCATCTTCAGTATAAGACCTTCTCGATTTCCTTTGGGCAATCGCAGATTCGACACTTACTTCATGAATTAATTTCCAATCCCCCGGTTTTATAAGGCTAATTCTTCTATCTTCAGGATTACAAGGCTTTTCTGCCGGTGGTGGCTTGATGCCTCTGCTCTGGTCTGTTATCGAAAAATCAATCGTCTTTCGAATACTGTTCTTAAGAAAGTCTCTAAATTTTTCAGACATAGTAATACCCTCTTTCAATTTTAATTTAAAATCTTGGTAACACATACGCTAATTCTTATCGATATCAGAGTGCTTAATTATCAGCCTTCTTATAAAAAGTTAGAAAAAGTTACCGAATTATTGAGCCAGTACATGTGTCCCTTGTATCTATTTTTTATATCTCCTTCTGTCATTTTTAAACTGTAACAAATACTGCTTTTTTTATAAGAGAAAAGTTGTCGGTTTACAATTGGAAGATGATTGTAATTTTAAGGATTGATGGTATTGATAAAGAGTTGAATTACTTTTGCTCCACCGATAAATGTCCCTGCCATGCTTCCCAGATTGGCAAGAGCCACTACCAGTAATATTTTAGTAACCCGATTATGGAAAAAGTCTTTAAGGGTAGTGATATTCCCCAGCTGTTCGAAATCTTCAACCCGTGGACGCCTGATCAAAGCTTCCACAATACCGGCAAACCACCCGGCAGCTAAAAGAGGATTTAAGGAACTAAAAGGAGCTGCGGCAAAGGCAGTAAGAATAGAGAGAGGGTGTGCCATAGCTATCAATGCCCCCAGGGCAGATAGGGAACCGTTCCATAAAAACCATTGAGTAATTTGGTTAAAACCGACAGGGGGAGAATGGGTAAAAGTAGAGGCGATAATAGCAATTATTGCCAAAGGGATGCCCCAGACCAATACTTTTACGTAGTTGGAGGTAGAAGGTATTTTGGTGAGGGCGGTTAAATCATGCTCTTTATCTATTTCTTTTTTAATCCCCGGTACATGTCCGGCACCAACAATAGCAATAACTTTATCGCCCGGTGCCAGTTTTATTTTTTCAGTCAGGTATTGATCTCTTTCATCTATTAAAGTATTTTTCAGTCGAGGAAATGAACGTGCTAATTCACTTAAGGCAGCGGTAAGAATATCTTCTGATTTTAGTCTTTCAATTTCTTCTTCCGAGATTTTTTCTTTGCTGAACATACTGAAGATTAACATAAAAAGTATGCGCATTTTTCCCCAGAGACTGAGCTTTTTCCAGACACGGGTAAAGGTAACCTGGATATCTCTATCAGCAAGAACCAGATGGGCATTAATCTCTTTTGCTGATGAGATGGCCTGAATCATCTCCTGCCCCGGATTAATCCCTAATTGCCGAGCTAATCGTTTCTGAAAAGAAGATAAAATCAAATTAACCAGAAGAAGCGGAGCCTTTTTTTGTTTGATTATGGCGATAATATCCATATTTTTCCATCTGTTCCGGTTGTTTATGCTGCTATAGCGGGCGGGACACAGCTCTACGCAGACACTGTCCGGCTTTTCTTGGTCAATTAATTCTTTTACTTCCTGAGCACTATTTTCGGAGACATGAGCAGTGCCTACCAATAAAATTTCTTTTCCGTTTATCTTTAATATATGGATATTTTTACTATTAAGTAACAATTATTTATTTCCTCCGGGTAAAAATAGTGTGAATGCGTTTATAAAATTGGTTTAATATTATACCATAAAAGAAATTGTAAAGAATAATTTTTTTGGGGATTTCTTGAGGAAAAAAGTGCATAAAACCTGCTAGGGCACGGTAATTTGCTAGGTATTTATTTATTATCAATTTTTCTAATTTCTTCTTTAAAAAAACTTTTTACTTCTTGCCAGGAAACATGCACAATCATCTTTGGTATTGGATTATTTTCAGCGTCTTCGAAATATACTAAGCTTTTTAAAATATGTATCATATTGTAATTTGCGCTTTTGTATTTTCTTTTAAACAAACTAAGAAGATTATTTAGAGATATTAATTCTTTACAGATAAAAAACAAATCAATAAAATCTCTTTTCATTCCACGGGAGGAAATAGCATCGATTTTCATACAACCTATATCTCTGAGACCTGCGACGTTAGTTTCTTTTATTTGTTTAGAGTCAAAAAGTAGGGGATAATCATATTTTAAAAAGCTTACGCGGGTTCCATTAAATATTCCAATTAAAGTATTCTCTGTTTCTCTTTCTGTAGAAAATTTACCCAGGGTTTTAATTTTTTGAATTAAGGTTTTGGTCTCAATATCTTCTTTGGTAAAAAAAACTAAATCAAGAGAAACGCGATGCTTTAGTTGTAAGGCTGCTCCTGTTCCACCAGCTAAATAAAAATTTTTAAGCACCGCTTCTTTGGTTAGTATTT
>NMQN01000440.1 GCA_003575245.1 Candidatus Atribacteria bacterium 1244-E10-H5-B2
TTTCCTTCAGTTTCTGCAGCACAGGCAGCCACTGCTTCCCCTACGTGACGAACCTTGTCTTTAGGTAAAACCGTTCTGTCGCGATAGGTCTTATCGGGGATGCTAACTATTCGTTCATTGTATAAAGTATTCGGTACATCATCAGGACCGATACAAATAGCCCCCATTTTTTCTGCTTCCGTATAATCAATCTTTTTAATCTCAGCATGGGGGTAAGGGCTACACAGGACTACCGCACATAATTGGCCGGGAATATTTACATCACAAGAATAAACTTCTTCACCGGTTACTTTGCCAATATTTTTAATATCAAACCTTTTACCTATAAATTCAAACTGCTGTTTTTCCACAAAACCACCCTCTTTTTATATTTACTTTCATTATATTTGTATCAAATGAGTTATTTCCAACAACTATTCAATTATTTTCATTTTATCATTTTCTGATTTTTTTATAAAGCATTTTTCGCTTTCTATTATTAGCAATTTTCAAAATAATTATTTTTATTCGACTAATTAATCAATTTTAGTTAGCAATATAAATTGTTACAGTCATTATTTTAATCTATTTTCTTTTTTTAATTTATCAGCAACATCATTCAAGCTAATTTTATTAAGTCCTTTTCGAGTTTGCCAACTAGTCTCTATATCCCATCCGTGTAATCTATAAATAGTATCTAACATCCTATCCCATATCTCGTGGTCAATACGCTCTCCTTTATAGGGTCCTGATTTAACAGGTTCATTATAATATCGTTCACATGGATAATCATCCTTTCTGTTAAACCCTGCATGAATAGTATTAAAGGCTTTTTCTAAATTATGTGTTTGTAATCCAACATGCAATAACTCAGATTTAGAAAGTAATCTCCCTGTCGCATTGGAAAATAATTCAACCCAGTCATCTACGGTCTGCCCATATACATAACTACATAACCCCAATATATCTTGGACAGCCTTTTTTTTCTGATTATAATATAAATCCTCTGGCACGTTTTCATATGAATTAATAGGTTTATCACTTCTTAGCCAAAAACCATTCAAACTGCCCCGTAAATGTCGTCCTGCGACAGGAGATAAAATAATTCCAAATCCCCATCCTTTATTAATTCGAATTCCGTCCAAAGAATCCTGTCCTTTAACATGAATTACAAATTTTTCAGAATTCTTACCCAGTTTTTCCGCTGCCTTTAAAGCCCCATCTGCGAGAAAATTCCCAAAGCCTTTTCTATAAGCTAATTTTTTAATCATTTCTATCATAGATTGGCAATTTCCCCACTCTAATTCAAGTCCATCGGTCTCTTTCTTGGTTATTAACCCTTTTTCGTAACACTCAAAAGCCCAGGAAATCGCCTGGGCAGCATTGTCTCCATCCAAACCTAATTGATTGGTTAATAAATGTGCATATATTGCTGCTTGTATATTTGTATTGTCGATTTTTGTACAATAAGAATTTGCAGAATTATTCCACCACCCTTCTCCCTGTACCTTATATGGACCTTCTTTAACATCCATCCAAGGTTTACAAGAAATAGGACAACTGAAACATGAAACAGTAGCTTTTCGGTATTTTTTTATTTCTTGTTCAGCAATTTTTGCAATTTTATCTTTGCCCCAATGTTCATCTTGTCCATTTCTAATCGGTCTATATCCCTGTTCCCAGGAAGGAGAATCTAATCGTCCTCCCATTGCACCATAATAGCCTTTTTCTCGAATTTCTTTAATTAATTGCCATTTATTTATTTTGCACATCTCTTTATCCACAGCAATCATAAATCTATCAGGTTGAGCGACCTCAATACTTCTCTTTCCTCGAACTGCTATAGCTTTAAGATTTTTTGAGCCCATAACAGCTCCGCAGCCTGAACCACCAGCAGCACATCCTCTATCTGTAATAATACAAGCAGAATGAACTATATTTTCTCCTGCTGGTCCTATGGCTGCAACTCTAATTTGTTCATCTTTTAAATTTTTACGGATTTCCTTTTCCGTTTCCCAGGTAGTTTTCCCCCATATATAAGCAGCGTCCCTTATTTCAACATTTTTATTACATATCCAAATGTAAACAGGGCTTTTGGCTTTTCCACTTATTATTATGTTGTCAAATCCTGCAAATTTTAATTCAGCACCAAAAAAACCTCCAACGTTAGCTGAACCTATACCATTATTAAAAACATTTTTAGAATCAACTGATACCCTGCACGCTCCGGGCGCAAGAGTGCCTACCAATACACCGACACCAAAAGTTAACAAATTTTCAGGATCAGACCATTTTACGTTAGGATTCAATTCATTTAAAAGTATCCAAGTATTTATAGCTCTACCGCCTATCCATCTATTGGCATATTTTTCTGTCGGTTCAGTCCATATTTTGTTATTAGTAAGGTTAATTCGTAAAATATTACCAGCATAACCGTAATGTTTTTCCTGCATGTTTTTCACTTTATTACTCCTCTCGCTCCAAAAACACAATACTTAACACAAAGAGGAGTCTCTTCATTTTTACAAAAATCACAAGTTTCATCTATTCTCATAGTTATTTCTTTATTCTCATTATTTCTTAAAACTGTGGTACTAGACAATTCCGGATTAAAAAACTTATGTCCACTTTTATGAAAGGAACAAGCTAATTCACATCTTAAACATCCTTTGCATTTTTTTGGATCCAACCATAATTTAAAAACCTTCATTATTTCCCCACTTCATCTGATATTTAGATTTCTACAAAAATAATATTTTATTTAGAACCATTTAGAAATATATCTATATAATAAAATAATTAACATAAAGATTATATAATTTAAATTAATACATTTAAAATTTATCTCTACCTTCTTGTAAAATCAATTTAAAAAAAATAAAATATTCCCGGGAATATTTTAATAATAAAAAATCCCCGGGAATTTGTCTAATCTCTTTCATCTAAATAATTAAGAAATTTAAGTATCCATATTTTAACATTTTGTAATCATTCTACTCCGACCAAGGAACCCATTTCCCATTCCGTGAAACTTTCAAAGTTAAACCACCGGTAACAGATTGACCATCTTTGTCTAATTTAGTCAATCCTATAACTCCGTGATATTCGAAATCTGGATCTGCAATATAGTCAACTATAGCTTTTCTATCCGGACCAACTTTTTTCAAAGCCTCTAAAATTATTCCTATTGCATCATAAGCATAGGGCCCGGTAGCTTCATAAGGTTCACTAAAACCTGCAGCTTTATAAGCTTTCACGAAATCAGAATCTTCACCTAAGGCTAATTTCCCTACAATAATTGTACCTTCGGCAGCAGTTCCTGCAATTTCATTAAATGTTTCAGAATCTAATCCGGTTACCCCAAAGAAAACTATATCATCCATTCCCAAC
>NMQN01000483.1 GCA_003575245.1 Candidatus Atribacteria bacterium 1244-E10-H5-B2
ATTAGTACTAGGAGAATTTTAGATCTTAAAAAAAAGAATGAAGAAGGAAAAAAATTAATTTTAAAGGAGATAAAAAAATGAGAAGTATTGGCTTATCAAAATCTATCTATAAACTTGGGATTGTATTTTTGTTGTTTTCGTTAATTATCGGTTTAGCTATCATGCCTGCCTTATCTGCAGAAAAAGGCCCTATAAAAATGGTGATTGCCCACCATTTTCCAGCCAGCTTAGAGGATAATGAAGTGCAACTATCTATGGTGCGTTTTAAAGATCTTGTAGAAGCAGCAACTGATGGAAATATTCAAGTAGAAATTTATCCAAATTGCACTTTAGGAACAGAGGTTGAATATACCAAAGAAGTTCAAGCAGCTGGAAAGACAATTCAATCGAGTATTCTTTCTTCAGGTGCCTTTTCTTCATTCTTCCCATCTTATCAGGTAATGACTTGCCCCTTCCTTTTTCCAGATTTTCCAACTGCGTGGGCATTTTTTGATAGCGATTCCTTTGCAAAATTCATGGATCAAATGCGGTCTGAAACTGGCTTAAAATATCTTGGCACCTTTGATGATGGAGGAGGTTTTGTAGCTTTCACTAATAGTGTACGTCTAATAAAGACTGTAGAAGATATGAAAGGAATTAGAATCCGAGTGGAAGAAAACCCAGCTCATATAGCTATTATAGAAGCTCTTGGTGCCAAAGCAGTTCCTTTAGAGTGGAGCCAAATTGAAACTTGTTTAGCATCCGGGGTTGCCGAAGGACAGTTCAACGCACCTGGATTAAATGCAGCTATGAAGTTCTGGGAACTTGTTCCTTACACTAGTTGGGCTGGACACATCTATAATAGTTTAACCTGGGTCGTCAGTGATGAATGGTTCAATAGCTTACCAGAGAATTACCAAGATATAATCTTGCGAGCATCTCGAGAAGCAGTATTAATTGGTCATGGAAATGCTGCACGTTTAACCTTACTTGGTTGGGAAGAGTGCAAGAAAAATTTCAAGGAAGCTTATGCTCTTACAACTGCTGAGAAAGCAGAATTTGCTAAGATAGCTAAACCAGCTTTTCGTAAGTGGTACGTTGAAGAATTCAAAGGAGATGAAGAGTTACTTGATTCAATTTTAAATGAAGTGGAAAAAATTTACAAGAACTTCGGACTAAAAAAATAAATAAATATTTGTCTTAGATTTGATTTAAGGAAGAGGGGAATAATAACCCTCTTCCTTAAATATATGTATTTGCCATGTAATATTTATTTCATACTAAAGGAGCAATTTATGCAGAATTTAATGAAACGAATAGATGATTTTAGTACCCGACTTAATATATTTATCTACAAAATTGCAGGAATATTAATTTTAGTTCAATTTGGGATAGTATTATATGGGGTTTTCTTTCGTTACTTTCTTAACAATCCACTTTCCTGGGTCTTGCCTATATCAAGAATAATATTAGTCTGGACTGGTTTGCTTAGTATTTCTATTGCTTTTAAAGAAGGAGAACATGTAGCTCTTAAAGGCTTTGTTTCCAAACTTCCAGTGGTAATGAAAAAAGTAATATTAGGTCTTGGCTACATCTTTATTATAATATACCTTTTTATATTAGCATGGAAAGGTTTTCCAATAGCCCTCCATTCTACCCAACTAATTATGATTTCAAAAAAACTTCAAATTCCATTAAGTTGGTCAATGATGGCAGTCCCTGTAAGTGCAGCGATTAACCTCATTCACCTTTTGCCTATCCCATTCCTAATCCAAAGTGACCTTAAAGAAGAAGAAAGAATAAAGGAGTAAAAATGGCCTTAGTATTAATGACTTTTCTCATACTTGTTTTTTTAGCAGTTCCAATTGGTTATGTTATGGGAATTTCATCTCTTGTTGGTTTAATTAGTATGGGAGGAACAGAATTCTTACGAATTTTAATTACTCGTTTTCATGGCGGTCTTAACAGCTTTTTATTAGTTGCAATACCCCTTTTTGTTTTATCAGCTGAATTTATGAATCGTTCGGGTATTACAAATTTGCTAATTGATTTTGTTAATAAAATTATTGGGCATCTTCATGGAGGACTCTCTCACGTTAATATTGGTGTATCTATTCTTTTTGGAACGTTAACTGGTTCAGCAGTAACTGACACTATTGCAATTGGTGGTACCCTTATTCCCGCAATGAAAAAAGAAGGATACAGTGGTGCTTTTAGTGCTGCAGTAACTGCTACTTCATCAGTTTTAGGCCCAATTATTCCTCCTAGTATTGTAATGATAATTTTCTCTTCTATGATAAGAGAAACAACAGCTAGATCTTTATTTGCTGCTGGCATAATGCCAGGTTTACTTATGGCAGCTTCTCTCTTGGTTATAAGTGCAATTCTGAGTTACCGTCGACATTACCCACGAAAAAAACGAGCTTCTTTTAAAGAATTTTTAAATAGTGCTAAAAAGGCAATCTTACCTTTGTTTACTCCGGTAATCATCCTTGCTCCAATTTTATTGGGTATAACCACAATTACAGAAGCTGCAGCTATGGGCGCTTTCTATGCCTTAATCCTTGGTGTATTTGTATACAAAACTCTTAAATTGAAAGATATTATTGAATCAGCATTTTCTGCTGCTAAATTTGGCGGTATCATTTTTCTTTTAATATGTGCAGCCCATACACTTGGTTGGTTTATAACTCGTAGTGGAATCAGTGCAACCATAGCTGAGCTACTAACTTCAAAAATTCAAAGTCTATATGTCATGCTTCTTCTATTAAATATCTTTTTATTAATTGTAGGTATGTTTGTGGATACAATTCCGGCTGTCATTATTCTAGCCCCTATACTTGCACCACCCTTAATCGAAATAGGATTTCACCCTATACACATTGCTATGATAATACTAGTTAATCTCAATATTGGTAATGCAACTCCCCCCATGGGAATGACTCTTATGACAGCTTCGAAAATAGCTAAGGTCCCCTATGAAAGTGCTATTAAGGAGGCCTTTCCTTTTATAATAGCTGAAATAGTAGCTTGCTTTCTAATTACTTATTTCCCAATAATTACTCTTTGGTTGCCACATCTACTTGGCTTTATATAATTAATTTATCTATATAGAATAGAAAGGAGGTTTTATAAAAAATGAAAGTACTAGAGATTAGTCTTAAAAAGATAAAAGAAGCTCGAGAACGAATTAAAGGATCAGTAAATAAAACTCCTTGTATATATTCCTTACCTTTAAGTAGAATTATAAAAAAAGATGTATTTTTAAAACTAGAAAATCTACAACTTACTCAAGCATTTAAAGCCCGAGGGAATGCCAATAAAATTGCTCTTTTAAGCAAAAAAGAAAAGGAAAGCGGAGTTATTACAGCTTCCTCAGGAAATCA
>NMQN01000047.1 GCA_003575245.1 Candidatus Atribacteria bacterium 1244-E10-H5-B2
GGAGATAAAAAATATTATGGATTTATTTCACTTAAAAACTGATCAAGAGATTAAAAAGATGATCAACGATTTTTGGGAAGACACTGAGTATCTGATGAAAATTCGGATCTTGCTCCGGGCCTACCCTGGATTTAATATCACAAAATTGGAGAGCAGGAATATCGAAAAAATGTTTAAATCTCTATCCCTGGAGAAACAAAAAGACATTTACCAAAATCAGCACTTATACCAAATATAGCATATTGAGGGTAGTGGAGTAAGGAGTAAGGTGAAGAAACCTTATCAGAAGCATCAATTAAGGGGTAAAAAAGGGTATATAGATAATTTATAATACCCGGCAGGTGGGCAATCGATCCTATCTGCTTTTAACCTGGCCGGTAGTTGGGGAGTTTGTGAAATCCTTTCGCTCTGACTTATCGGCCAGGCTTGAAGAAAGGATTTTATTATGAGTAAAAAAAATTATAAGGAACAAGAAGAAAGAGAGGTAAGATTATACCCGGAAATGAATCAGGGGTTAGAGGTATTAAATGAGGCCGGGGAATGGGTTATAGGGCGTAAAAAAGAGCCTTTTACTGCATATCCCCGGGGGTTTGCATATTCGGGTATCATTGGGGTATTAAATGGCAATACAGCTAAAATATTGGGTATTATCTGCAGTTTTACTAACCGCTTTAGGAATACTACGATCACTAATAAGATGATTGGAGTATATTCGGGAGTTTCTGAAAAGACAGTCAAAAAGGCAATTAGAGAATTAAAGTTTTATCATATTATATCAAGTCATTATTTACCTGGTGGGGGCCCAACGAAAAGAATAAGAAGAATAAATATTCTTCGGTGGGATACTGCCCGGTCCAGACTGATTAAAGAGAAAAAAATAACTATTGGCCTGGATAATAAAGTAGTTTTTGTTATCCCTAATCCTTACCGGAAAAGGTAAGAGCTTATAAGGGGTCAAAGTTACCCCATATCAGCAGGGCAAAATGGAAGAAGTTACCCCTATGGGGGGGGTAAAAGTTACCCCATATCAGCGTAGTAGGTAGTTAATAGTAGGTAGTATTTTTCTTGGGTGTTTAATTAAGGGTATTTTAGAACAAGTCAGAATTAAGAAAGTGATCAAGAAGATAGAAAAGTAAAAGGAAGGTTCAGGGGCGAACAAAAGTTTTTTGTTTAGTTTAGGTGATATTTAAAAAAGAGGTGATCTTAAATGCTACCGGATAGATTAAATTTTTTAAAGCGATTCGATAATTTTTACCAGGTAATGGTAAATTCTGTAAAAGAGGCGAAAATAAATGAGAGGGATTTTTACCTGATCATTGGCGCTAAGGTTAAGAGTATGAATCAGGAAAGAAGGGAAAAAGGCAAGCCTACTAAAAAAGAAGGGAGTCAGGATTATGGCTAAATTTAGGAGAGCGGAATCGTATTATGGCCGGACCAGGCAGGCTAAAGAAAATCAACGAGGGAATCTGATACCTGGCGGGACCTGGCAGAAGGGAAAGACTAAAGAATTAATGCTCGATTGCTGGTGGGAGGGTGCCGATCTTGAAAGTAAGCGATTTATGTTTGAGGGTTATGAGAACAATCGGGATCTCGAGGACGTCCCCAAAGGGTATGAATTAAAAGACGAAAAATTTTTAGATGACTGGTGGGATAGCCTCGAGCCCGGGAATAGGCGTGAAGGCGAAGGAAAAAAATTCATTTACTGGTGGACAATGGGCGGGCTTGAGAAGGAGCAAAAGGCCTCTATCCTGAAAAATACTCGGAAATGCCTAAAGGGGAAATTGGCCTTATTGAAAGAGGGCTAGACAATGGCGAAGAATTATGTAAAGCAGAATGGCGAAAGAAGGCATTTTAGGCCTCCCTCAGGAATCGGGCAAATCAGGGGTTTGGCCTTTATTCCCAAGTTAATATAATAGTAATTGTGTATAACCTCGAGGGACTTGTAAGGTAAAAGTCCTGTAAGGGTTAATATAACTCAATTCTCCTCGAGTGGCAAAATCTAAGAAATAGACTATCAGGATATAAAAGTATGGAATAAAAAGGGATATTCTGATTTTCATTTTAACCTATATTACAATCTCGTCAGACAGATTAAATATGGTAAACACAAAAACTCAAAAAGGTCAAAAAACCGAAAAAATGGAGCCTTTGTTTATAAGGGTTTCAGAGGGGGGCCAGAGTGGAGCCAGAGTGGTTTTTAGCAGAATTGCAAAAATCGATTTCCTCGAGTGGATCAAAATCATTTCTCCGGATAAAGGGTATATAAGATCCTTCCCCTTTTCACGAGTGATCAGTCCCGGGGTAGTTTATCAGGATAGATAAGAAGGATTTGTATTTAACACAATACATAATGTGTATAATATAAAGGTCTATATAGAATAAGGCTTTCATAACATTTAAATTTATTCTGATATGACACTTGACTTTTTATTTATCCTATATTATAATTTAGTCAGTTAGATAAAATATATTATAGGGGGTTATCTAGTATGAATATTGTAGAACCGATAAGGTCAGAGAACCGGATAAGACAGATCAGGGGGAATCTATTTCGGCAAAAAAATCCGAGGGATTATTTGCTTTTTGTATTTGGTATTAACTCGGGCCTAAGGATTGGAGATATCCTATCTCTGAAACTTGCAGATATTAAAGATGGCCAGGGCAGTCTGAAAGACGATCTCGATATCAAAGAACAGAAAACCGGGAAATTTCGGAAAGTATTCTTCAATAAGCAGATCAAAGAGGCTTTGAATCATTACTTGAAAAAGACTGATATATTCGATTTGGATCAATACCTATTTACTAACGAGAGATCGAAAAAGAATAAACCAATTACCAGGATCCGGGCCTATCAGCTGATAAACAAATGGTGTAGAAATACAGGTCTTAAATGCAAGGTTGGTGGCCATACACTTAGAAAAACCTTTGGCTATCACTTACGTATGCAGGGGATCAGCATTGAAAGGATCTCTAATCTGCTGAATCATAGAAATATCAAAGTAACTTTCAGGTATATTGGTATTAATGATGACGAGAATAAAGAAGTTATCAATGGATTTGGGATATAGGGATCATAAGTTGGCTGCATAAAAAAATATTGTTAGGCAGCCTAAAATTTTAGGGGTAAGCTCGGGGCCCCGAGTGAAGGAATCTAAGGGGTAAATATATTTATGGTAAATGAAAGGTTAGAGGTTGCTCCGGCCTGGAGTAGGAAAAATAATAAAGAAGAAATCCGGTTAAAAAAGTTTAATCGGGAATTTAAAAAGAAACGATTGAAGCGATTGAAGAAGAAAAGGCGTAAGTTTTTAACCGAAAAGGCCGAATATAAGGTATAAAGACAAGCGAAGTTTTTTTGACCCCCCCG
>NMQN01000657.1 GCA_003575245.1 Candidatus Atribacteria bacterium 1244-E10-H5-B2
TTCACGATTTTGGTGAGTATAATTTATTAAAAAATATATCTTTAATTGTACCCACCCATTGTACTAAAAATAAAAATAAAATCCTTACTTTATTTCCGAAAAATTCTGTCGAAGGCGGAGTCGGTTATCAACTTAACATATAGAGGATTTTGGAAATATGAAATCAAAAAATATCTGCAAATGGTATAATGTTTGTCCCATGAAAAGATATTTTGAAGAGGGAAAATTAGATATAAAGTGGGTTAATGAATATTGTTGGGGTAATTATCAGCATTGTATAAGAAGAAAGATGGAAAAAAAAGCGAATATCATTCTGATAATATGCTTTCTGATGGGACTATTAATAGAAAATTAAAAATATAGAAGCAGGGGAAATATATTATGTATTATACATATACAATAACCGGATTAATATTGATAATCTCTTTAATTGCAAATCGTGAAAAAACGCTAAAAGCGGTCAAGATCGCCATTACAAAATTTATAAAAATATTTCCCGCTTTTTTAACTATGCTTATTTTCGTTTCCTTTATCCTTTTTCTTTTTCCAGATGAAGTAATTTCAAATTATCTGGGACATAGTAGTAAATCTATTAGTGTTTTCTTGGCTTCCCTTTTTGGATCAATAACCATAATGCCTGGTTTTATTGCTTTTCCTTTATCCGGTATTTTATTAAATAAAGGAGTTCCCTATATGGTCTTATCGGCATTTACCACAACCTTAATGATGGTAGGTGTACTTACCTATCCTATAGAAAAAGAATATTTTGGGATAAAAGTAGCTATAATAAGAAATATAATCAGCTTCTTTATAGCCCTTGCCGTAGCCGTAATGACTGGCATTTTTTTTGGGGAGATTTTTTGATGAAACGAAATACCAAAATTAAAATATCTTATATATCAGGTTATGCTCTTTTCTTAATTGCTTCTTTTGTGTTTGGATTTAATCCTGGAAGAGAAATCGGTTATAATTTCATTTCCTTTTTAGTATATATGCTTAAGATACTTCCTTGTGCATTTATATTGATAGGTCTATTTGAAGTATGGGTAAAAAAAGAAGTAATCGAAAAACATTTAGGTGAAGAATCAGGCATTAGAGGATATATATGGGCTATACTACTTGCTGGAACCATAGCCGGAGGATTATTGGTTGCCTTTCCAATTGCTTATTCTATGTATAATAAAGGGGCAAAACTCAGTGTTATTTTTACCTATATAGGAGCTGCAGCAATTTGTAGGGTACCTATGACTATGTTTGAAGCATCATTTATGGGAGTAAAATTCACTGCCATAAGACTATTAGTTTCGCTGCCGTTGGTTATCGTAACTTCGATATTATTAGGAGATTATCTGAGCAAGAGAAATTATAAGATGGTAGAGGGAAAATAAATTAATTATTTGTAGCCTTTGTTTTATCAAAATAAAGGTTATTCCTATATAATAAAAATAGATTAATAAAAATATTTTATTAATAGAAAATTAAAAAAGAGGAGTAAAAATGAATAAAGTAGAGATTTCTTTAAACGATTTGCCAATTGCCTCGCCAGGTGTTCCAGTCTATTTAATTTCTACCATAAGTAAGGATGATATAAGAAATATTGCCCCTTATGGAATGGTGATGCCAGTCTCTCATAATCCTCCTATTTATGCAATTGGTTCGGATAAAGATAGAGACACTTACCGAAATATTGTGGAGACAGAAGAATTTGTCTTAAATGTTCCTTCTACTTCAATGTTGGAAAAAGTAAATCTTACCGGAATAAAATTTCCTGCCGATATAGATGAATTTGAAAAAGCAAAATTCACCCCAACCCCAGCTTTCCAAGTAAAGCCGCCTTTGATTGCTGAATGCAGGTCTCATTTTGAATGTAAGTTATTAAATATTTACGAAATAACTAAGACCAGAGTTATTATAGTTGGAGAGGTGGTAGCTGTTTCAATAGATCAGGATTTATTTTTGAAGAATTTTGCTAAACAAAAGGGACAGTTAGATCCTTTGTTTTATGTTCAGGGAGCTTATTTTGGATTAGGAAGGTATGTGGGAAAAAGATAATAAATTAATAGGAGTAAATATAAATTAGATGAGAACTTATTTAGATTGTATTCCCTGTTTTTACAGACAGGCTTTAAGTGCTGCTCGAATTGCGGGAGCAGATGAGCTTATACAAAAAAAGATTATTGATGAACTTTCTCAGTTAATACCGAATTTTACTTTAGAAACAACCCCACCTGAGATGGGAAGAGCGATATATAGTTTAGTCGGAAAAATATCCGGTGTAAAAGACCCTTTTAAAGAGATTAAAGAAAATAGCAATAAGTTTGCCCTAAAGCTTTATCCTAAATTAAAACAAGAAATAAATATTTCAGAGGATAGACTCTTGACTGCCGTAAAATTATCTATTATCGGTAATATTATCGATTATGGGGCGAAAAATTCCTTGAATGTGGTGGAAGAAATAGATCATCTTTTTCAAGGGAATTTTACGATTAATAACGAAAATAGTTCAACCACCTTTAAATATAATCAATTTAAAGAAAGCTTGAATAAGATTGACACCATAATTTACTTGGCTGATAACGCTGGAGAGGTAGTTTTTGATAGGCTGCTAATAGAAGAATTAGTAGAAGAACTGGGAAAGCAAGTAATATATGTGGTACGAGGAAAGCCAATTATTAATGATGCTTTAATAGAAGATGCAATATTTTGTGGAATAAATAAAGTAGCTAAAATTACTTCCAGCGGTTCAGATGCACCTGGAACTATAATGAAATATTGCTCTCCGGAATTTGTGGAATTATATCAGGACGCAGAGTTGATTATCAGCAAAGGCCAAGGAAATTATGAATCCCTCTCTGAAGAAGATAAATCTATATTTTTTTTATTTAGAGCAAAATGTCCGGTAATAGCTGAGGATGTTGGTTGCAAGGTTGGGGATATGGTTTTAATAGGCAGGTGAAAATGAGTTATAAATATTATTAATAAATCAGAAGCTACTTACATATTATTAATATGTGTATCTGAAGATTTAAAAATTAGAGTAGGTCAATTAGGAGAAGTGTCTTTTAAAAAAGGAGATTACATCTATATTGGTTCAGCCAAAGAATGTTTAGAGACACGATTACAAAGACACTTAAGAAAAAAGAAAAAGACTTATTGGCATATAGATTATCTTTTAAAAAGTAAAAAGACCAAAATTCTACAGATTTGGATTATTGATAAAAAAATGGAATGCCAAACTGTGGAAGTATTTTGTCAGGATCCAGCTACCGAAATAATTAAAAAAGGGTTTGGTTCTTCAGATTGTAAGTGTTTGACTCATTTATTCTTTATAAAAGATGAAAAGAAAACAGAAAAGATCTT
>NMQN01000687.1 GCA_003575245.1 Candidatus Atribacteria bacterium 1244-E10-H5-B2
TCTTACGTCATCCTGGCCAAGCAGAATACCTATTCCTATCCTTAATTGGTTTATTTTATCAGGAATAAGGTCGTCTTCGACTAATTTCAAAACACTGGTACTACCTCCTGAAATTACTTCTAAAGTAATTCTAAAATTATTTTCTATTTCTTCTGCTAATTTTACCAATTTGGTTAGATTTTTCCGAGTAGGCATTACTCCACTGATACAGCAAAAATTTGCACCAATGCCTATTAATTTTACTCCCGATAATTTTCTAATTCCGCTTACCGTTTGCAAGGCTTCATCTGGCGCAATTCCCTCTCTTAAGTCCCCTAAATCTATCATTAAAATTATTCTATGAAGAATTTTTTTCTTCAAAGCTTCCTGTGATAATGATTTAATTACCGAAATCTCTGAGTTTAAACTTATATCTGCCCAATCTAAAACTCTATCCACTTCACTTAACATAGGAATCCTTATTAGCATCGTCTCTGCTTTAAGTTCAGCTTTTTTCAATCCTTTAAGATTCTCAATTCGAGAATCACCTAAAATATTTATCCCTTCGTCTATCATGGCTTGACCTACTTCTGTAATAGCACAACATCCTTTGGTTATTCCTACTACTTTAATTCTGTGTTTTGAACAAAGGGCTTTAATATTTTCTGAATTATTCCTTATCTTATCCAAATAAATATCTAATCGAGGATTTTTTTTCATTGTTCCTTTCCTTAAAAAGTGAAAATAATTATAAAAGGTAAATTAGTTGTTAGTGAATAGTGAATAGTAGTTAGTTTCAAATACAAGATGGAAGATACGAGTTACAAGAGTATTCAATTGACCAATTCACCGATTGACCGATTAAATTAGTTTACCAGTCTATTTAGTTACCCAGTGAGCTGAGTAATACGCAACGTGCAATAAGTAACCTGCAATAAGTTCCTATTTTTTTAATTTCAGAAATTTAATCTTATTACTCATTACATATTACTTATTACTGTACTTTATACGGGATACGAATTAGGCTTAAGGAAAAAGGAAATTCCTATAAAAAACTAAAAAAAGAGAAAGGCACCTTATTCTTTGGTTTCCCTTTCTCTTTTCAAAGATATAAAAAAAATTATCTTTTAGAAAATTGGAATCTGGCCCGAGCGCCTTTTTGACCATATTTTTTTCTTTCTTTCATCCTTGCATCCCGAGTTAATAAACCTTCTTTTTTTAAGATTAAGCGCAAAGTAGGATCATATTGAAGAAGGGCTCTAGCAATTCCATGTTGTATCGCCCCTGCTTGGCCAGTAATGCCCCCTCCTTCTACTTTAGCAAAAACATCTAATTCATTCTTTTTATTTACTAATTCTAAAGGTTTTTCTACTACGTTCAATAAAGATTCTCGTCCAAAATAATTATCTAGTGTTCTTTTGTTAATTTTTATACTACCTTTGCCAGGGACTAACCAAACTCTGGCAATTGAGGATTTTCTTCTTCCAGTACCATAACTTTTTGTCTGTGACAAGTGTTTAACCTCCTTCTTCGTGCTTAGTTAATATTTTCTAATTTTTGAGCCTGATGAGGGTGTTCATTCCCTTTGTAAATCTTTAATTTTTTAATCATTGCTCTACCTAATTTAGTATGAGGGATCATACCTTGAACTGCTTTTTTCACCACTAATTCTGGTTTTTTCTTTAACAATGTTTCCAGAGTAACGCTTTTTAAGCCTCCTGGATAAGAGGTATGATACCTGTATATTTTCCCTTTGAGTTTATCTCCGGTTACTTTTATCTTTTCAGCATTTATAACCACTACATAATCACCTAAATCCATAGATGGTGTATAGGTTGGTTTGTTCTTTCCTCTTAATATTGTAGCTATCTGAGTAGCCAATCTTCCCAATATTTTTCCTTCTGCGTCAATTAGATACCATTTTCTGTCAATATCTTCTACTTTTGCACTGTAGGTTTTCACCTTGTTCCTCCCTGCCTAAAAATTTCAAATTTGATTTATTTCTAAAAAAATAGAATAATTATCGATTCATCTCAACATACTTATCTTTTATTAGAAAATAACATAATAAATTTTAATATAATCAAGTCCTGATGTCAAGCTTAATTAGTATTTAGTGAATAGTGTTTAGTAAATAAAATACAGTAATAAGTAATGTGTAATTAGTAATAAGTTGCAGGTTTCGAGTTGCAAGTTGCAAATTTATAGAAAGCTCAAAGTGTGTAGGGATTGTAGTATTATACGCCCTTTTAATGAACCTTAAACTGCAAACCGATAACTGAAAACTGTCAACTTGCATTTAATACTAACGACTATTAACTATTCACTAACGACTAATTAGTATTTTACTTTCATTAAAAATAGTCCTTTGGCTGGAACAGTTTTACCCGCCATTTTTCTATTTTTAGCTTCCAATATCTTCTTTACCTCTAAACAATTTATCTTCTCCTTACCTACTTCCAAGAGAGTACCAACGATGGTGCGAGCCATTTTATATAAAAAAGCATCGGCCTCAAGATGAAAACAAAATAGATTTCCTTTTTTAGTTATGTTTATATCTTTAATGGTCTTTTCCCAATTTCTAATTCTACTCCCCAAACAGGCAAAAGACGTAAAATCATGTTTTCCTTGTAAAAATTTACTAGCCTTTTTCATCTTTTCTAAATTTATCTTATTATAAACACAGTATACATAATTTCTTAGAAAAATAGATAGGCAGTTATTATTAATATTAGAATTTAAAACATAATAATGATAAATTTTACTAACCACACTATAGCGAGCATGAAAATTATTATCTACCATTTCTGCTTTTTTAATCCTGATATCTAAGGGTAGTAAGCGGTTTAGAATCAAAGGTAATTCCACCCAGGAGATAGAACTTTTAGTTTTATAATTTGCCACTTGCCCTAGGGCATGTACTCCTGCGTCAGTTCTTCCAGAACCGTTAAGCGTTATCTTTTCTTGGGTAATCTGGGATATTTTTTCTTCCAAAATTCCCTGTATACTTAAAAGACCTTTTTGTCTTTGCCAGCCATAATATTTAGTTCCTTCATATTCTATGGTAAGCTTTATGTTGATCATTTTTCCCTTTTGTTAGCCGGTTAACTGGTTTGCTGGTTAGTTGGTTTAATATCAGTTCATTAGCCTGGTAAAGCCATTTAACCAATTAACTAATTATATCTCTTAACGCTCTACGTTAAAGTACAAGATACTACTTACGAAATACTAGATACGTTTTTATTATGAATTCCGTCTCCTTGCTTCTATCTCATCTGCGAGATACGATTCACAAGATACGAGATACGAATATAGTTTTGCTCTTTATATTTTCCGCTTTCTTAACCAGTTAACCAGGTAACCAACTAACTAGTTTTACACGCTCCACGTTATCTTTCTTCACGATATACGATATACGAATTCAAAACATTACACTCACCATAACAGTAACAATAACAGTAAAAGCAAAGGTTAAGATATCAGCTTCTTTAATTTTCATTTCCCTGTAATGAGTCCTGCCTTCTCCCCCTCTATAACATTTAGCTTCCATAGCAATGGCTAATTCATCAGCACGCCGAAATGCATTAACAAACAAAGGTATTAAAATAGGAATTAAATTTTTTGCTCTGTTAAAAATATTTCCACTTTCAAAATCTGCACCTCGGGATATTTGAGCTTTCATTATTTTTTCTGTCTCTTCCAATAAAGTCGGAATAAATCTCAGTGCTATAGTCATCATCATAGCTATTTCGTGAGCGGGTACGCCTATAAATTTGAAAATAGATAATAACCTTTCTATCCCGTCGGTTAAAGATATGGGAGAGGTAGCCAAGGTAAGCAGGGAAGTAGCTAAAATTAAGATAAATAATCGAAAAGAAATAAGCAGCCCCTTTACTAATCCTTCCTGGGTTATTTTTAAAAAGCCTAATTGATAAATTACTTTCCCTTCAGTCATAAAAAGATGAATTATTAGAGTAAATATAATGATAAATAATATGGGACGTAGACCCCTGAATACAAATTTTGGGTGTACCTTAGAAATAATAATGCTAATTAGTACAAAGCTTCCTAAAATTAAATATCCTGGAAATTTCGTTATTAGAAACAGGCTTACAATTATAGCCAAACAACTCAATATTTTTATTCTGGGATCCAAATTATGAATTAAAGAATCTCTTGGGATATATTGGCCAAAGCTAATATTCCTTAATATTCTCATCTTTCCCCCATCTTCTTGATAACCTCTTGTAAATCAAACTCTTTAAACATTCATCTTTTTAGCGGTTTTTTCATTTTTTTTAACACTTCTCTTTCAGCATCATCTACAGTTAATACCCCGGTATATACGTCTTTCCCTTTTTCTTTTAATTTATGCATACACTCGGTTACCTGCGGAAGTCCTAAACCCACTTTCATTAGATCGTTAGCATGCTTCTCAAAAATTTCTTGGGGAGTACCGTCCATAATTATCTCTCCTCGATGCATTACTAAAAGACGCTTCACAGTCTCGGCAACCTTTTCCATATTGTGTGAAACTAATACCACGGTCATACCGAAATTATAATGTATTTTTTTTATCTCAGATAATATATTATCCCTACCTTGCGGATCAAGATTAGCAGTAGGTTCATCTAAAATTAACATTTTGGGTCTGATAGACAGGATACTGGCTAAGGCGACACGACGCATCTCTCCTCCGCTTAGAGAAAAAGGGGAACGTTCTACGTAGATATTATAATCAAGGTCGACCATCTTTAAGGCTTCTCGGACTCTTTTTTCAATTTTTTCTTCTGGTAAACCTAATTTTTTGGGACCAAAGGCTATTTCTTGATATATTGTTTCTTCAAATAATTGATTCTCGGGATACTGAAACACCAAACCTATTTTTTGTCTTACTAGCTTAAGATTTACTCCTTTTTTATTTAAATCTACTCCTTCTACATAGATTTTACCAGAAGTTGGGTTAAGTAAACCGTTAAAATGTTGAATTAAAGTCGTTTTACCGCAACCAGTATGTCCGATTAAACCAATAAATTCACCTTTATCAATCTCTAAATTAATGTCCTTTAATACTTCCGTTTCGAAGGGCATTCCTAAACTATAGGTAAAGCACATATTTTCTAAATGTATAAACATAAACTTTCCACCATATCCTCAACTTTCAATGTATGAGAACACACGTCTATTCCTTTTTTATTTAATCTTAGGGCGAGTTCGGTTATTTGAGGAACATCTAATCTTAATTGCTTTAAAACTTCTATTTGGGTAAATACTTCCTCAGGTTTTCCCATTAGAACAATTTTTCCTTTATCTAAAGCGATTACCTGATTAAACTCAGCTGCCTCCTCCATTAAATGAGTAATATGAATTATGGTAATATTCTCTTTTTGATTTAATTTTTTAACAATACCTATAACCTCTTTTCGACCCCGAGGATCAAGCATTGCTGTAGGTTCATCTAAAACCAAATAGGAAGAGTGTAGAGCAATTGCTCCAGCGATTGCAACTCTTTGTTTTTGTCCACCTGAAAGTAAATGAGGTTCACTTTTTTTATACTCTTCCATTTCTACAACTTCTAAAGCCCAATCAACCCGTTCTTTCATAAGCTTTGGCTTTATTCCAATATTTTCTAAACCAAAAGCTATATCATCTTCTACTGTAGTTGCTATAATTTGATTGTCTGGATTTTGGAATACCATACCCACTTTTCGTCTTATTTCCCATGTTTTACTCTTGTCTTTGGTATTCATTTTGTCTACCCAAATATCTCCAAAAGTGGGAAACAGCAAGCAATTCATATGTTTAGCTAAAGTAGATTTCCCCGATCCATTAGAACCTATAATAGAAATAAAATCTCCGTTTTTTATTTCTATATTAATAGAGTTTAAAGCTTTAATTTGATCTTTTTTATGATAGTTATACACGTGACTTAGATTTTTTATCTTAATCAAAATGTTCACCACTTGTAATTTCGTATATAGTATAAAGTATTTATATAGTTAAAGTAGTAAAGATATAGAATACAGAATCTATATTTTAGCATCTCGTGATTCGTAACTCGTATAAAATACAGTAACAAGTAATGTGTAATGAGTAATAAGGTGCAGGTTTCGAGTTACAAGTTTATAGAAAGCTCAAAGTACGTAGGAGTTATGTTGTCATGCGCCCTATTGATGAACTGTAAACTGTAAACCGATAACTGAAAACCTGTTTCTAAAACTAACGACTAAATTAACTAGCTAACCAAGTAACCGGTAACCAGCTAACCTAATTATTAAAAATCAAAAGGTTAAAAAGTCTAACTATCAAATAATTAGTTCTGATATAAAACTTTTTAACCTTTTTTCTTTTATCCTTTAATCATTCTACAAATTCGATTACAGCCAAAGGTGCGGCGTCACCTTTGCGAAATCCCGTTTTCACAATTCGTGTGTAACCGCCATTTCTCTCCAAATACTTTGGACTAATTTCTTCAAATAATACTTTAGAAGCTTTTTTATTTTTTATAACTTTTTGCACCTCTCTCTGAGTTTGCAAATTATTAATTTTAGCTATAGTTACCAATTTTTCTACATGCTTTCGAACTTCTTTTGCTTTTGTATACGTGGTCTCAATCTTTTTATGAGTTATGAGTGAAATAGATAAATTGGCCAACAAAGCACTTCTGTGGCTACCACTCCGACCCAATTTCCCTTTTAATTTCTTGTGTCTCATCCTAAAAATCCTCCTGGTGCATTTTTTCACCTAAGACAAATCCATATTTAGTTATTTTCTCTCTTATTTCATCTAAAGATTTCTTCCCTAAATTCTTTATCTTTATAATCTCCATCGGAGAGTATTCAACTAAATCCCTCAATGTATTTACATTAGATTTTTTTAGGCAATTATATGAGCGAACTGAAAAATCTAGTTCTTCAATGGTTTTATTTAAGATTTTTTCTTTTTCGCTTCTTTCTTTTTCTTCCTCTGATATAGGTTCACCCTCCAATTCAACATCTTCGGGAGAAAACTTAGTAAATACCTTCAAATATTTAATCAATATATTTGCTGATTTACTCAAAGCTTCATCAGGTAAAATGCTTTTATTTGTAAATATTTCCAAAGTTAATTTATCATAATTAGAAAATTGACTCAGGCTGGCAGTTTCTACATCATAGCTTACTTTCGTAACAGGTGAAAAAAAAGAATCAATAAAGATGGTATCCACTGATTGACCCGATTTTTTATTTTTTTCAGCGAAAAAGTAACCCATCCCTTTTTCCACAACTATCTCCATATTTAGTTTGGCATCTTTATTTAAGGTAGCTATCGTTAAACCAGGATTAAGTATCTCTACATTAATGTTGGGAGTTATATCTGCTGCAATCACTTTTTTTTTGCCTTTTACCTTTAATTTTAAAATCTGTGGCTCATCGGCGAACATTTTAATTACCAATTCTTTAATATTTAAAATTATTTCAATTGCATCTTCTTTTACTCCTGGAATAGTATCAAACTCGTGGGTAATTCCTTCAATTCTGATAGCAGTTGCGGCCGCTCCCCACATAGAAGATAGTAAAGTTCTTCTAAGAGAATTGCCTAAAGTAACACCATAACCTTTTTCCAATGGTTCTATGATAAACTTGCCATAATTATCTGATAAATCTTCCACTTTAATTTTTATATTATTAATATCCATCACCTTCAATGCTCTCCTTCTTTAGGTATAGGAAACCTAAAAATATTAACGAGAATAATATTCAACTACCAATTTTTCCTCTACCGGTAAATTTAATTCTTCTTTAGAAGGAAATTTTATTATTTTTCCTTTTAATTTCTCAAAATCAAACTCCAACCAGGAGGGAATACTGACCTCTATCTTCCCTTCTTTAATTTCTTTAATATTTTCGATATTCCCGCTCTTTTCTTTGATCTCAATCACATCATTGATATCAACCTGATAAGAAGGTATATTCACTTTTTTTCCATTAACTAGTATATGTGAATGCAGGACCAATTGTCGTGCGTGGGCTCTTGATTTAGTTATACCAAATCGATAAACTATATTATCCAATCTTCTCTCTAGTGATTCCAAGAAATTTTCTCCGGTAACGCCTTTTTTCTTTTCAGCTTTTTTAAAAAGATTTTTGAATTGCTTTTCCAACAATCCATAATACTTTCTAAGTTTCTGTTTTTCTCTTAATCTTACGCCATAGGTAGATAATTTTCTTATCCTTGTCTTTTTTGCATTTTTACCAGGTAACGAAGCACCTTTTTCTATTGGACATTTATCAGAATAACACCTATCTCCTTTTAAAAATAATTTCACTGTTTCTCTGCGGCACAATTTACATACCGCCCCTGTATATCTTGCCATATATAATAAAAACCTCCTTCTTCCTACAGATATTTAATAATATTTTCAAGATTACAAACTAACTTCATCTATTATTCGAAGGTATTGTTTACAAAAAACACCTGCATCAACTAATTTTTGCAATCCTTTTCGATTCCATAGTTTTAGTAAAACCATTTAATATGCAAACCTGATTAATTTATATCCTTCTTTGTTTTGGGGGCCTGCAACCGTTGTGTGGAATTGGGGTAACATCCTTAATCATATTAACTTTTAAACCTACTGCTTGTAAAGATCTAATTGCTGTTTCTCGCCCTGGACCGGGGCCTTTTACCAATACATCCACTTCTTTTAATCCTTGATCCATAGCTTTTTTAGCCACAGCTTCAGCGGTCATTTGAGCAGCAAAAGACGTACTTTTTTTACTTCCTTTATAACCCATACTCCCTGCACTAGACCAAGCAATTACATTTCCGTCTCCATCTGTAATGGTAACTATGGTATTGTTAAAAGTAGATTTGATGTGAACTACCCCTAAAACTATATTTCTTTTTATTTTCTTCTTGGTTTTCTTTGTTTTTTTCTTATCAGCCAATTAAATTCTCCTTTCCATCTCTGATGATATTACATACTTTTCTTTTTTCTTGCTCCTACTGTTTTCTTGGGTCCTTTTCTGGTTCTCGCATTAGTTTTAGTTCTTTGACCTCTCACGGTCAGTCCCTTTCGATGCCTTAGACCCCTATATGAACCTATATCCATAAGCCTTTTTATAGAGGTGGTAACTTCGCTTCTACATTCTCCTTCTACTTTATAATTTTTGTTAATAATTACCTTTACCTTATTTATCTCTTCTTCTGTCAAATCTTTCGCCCTGGTATCCAAATTAACTTTTGATTCTTTTAATATGGAACGAGA
>NMQN01000652.1 GCA_003575245.1 Candidatus Atribacteria bacterium 1244-E10-H5-B2
AGCGGATACACATTCATCGGCAACTATAAACTCCGGATTGGTAGCCAAAGCTCTGGCAATCCCTATCCTCTGCCTTTGTCCGCCACTAAATTCATGAGGGTATCTATTTATCTGGTCTGGCAGAAGACCAACTTTTCTCATAATTTCTATTACTTTCTCTTCCCGCTCTTTTTTGGAAGCAGTCTTGTGTACTTCCATTGGTTCAGCAATAGTTGCTCCTATGGTCATTCTGGGATCAAGAGAGCCAAAGGGGTCCTGATAAATAATCATCATTTTTCTTCTAAATTTTAGCATCTCTTTTTTTCTTAAATGAGTTATTTCCTGACCATTAAAATATATTTTACCTTCTGTTGGGTCTAATATTCGCAGTATAGTTTTCCCACAGGTAGTCTTTCCGCATCCCGATTCTCCCACAAGACCAAGAATTTCTTTCTCCTCTACATAAAAACTTACATCATCTACAGCTTTAACAGCCTCTTTTTTACCCAAAGGTGATTTGCCTATCCAGAACCATTTTTTTAGATTTTTAACTTCTACCAATTTTTCCATTCTACTTATTTACTCCTTATCCTCTTCTTGACTAAATGACATTTCACCAGATGAGAATTTTCTATCTCTATCAGTTCTGGCATCTCTTCAACACATCTTTTGAAACAAAAATCACATCTGGGATGAAATGGACATCCTGAAGGTAAATCAAGGAGATTGGGAACTATACCCGGAATTGCATCAAGATGTTCCGTTTCAACATTCATTCTGGGTATTGATTTACTTAACCCTTTGGTATAAGGATGAAGAGGATTGCTAAAAAGTGTATATACATCGGTATATTCTACAATATGCCCGGCATACATTACCGCTACATTATCACACATTTCAGCGATTACTCCCAGATCATGAGTTATTAACATTACCGAGGCACCAAATTTATCTTTTAAATCATTAATTAATCTTAAAATCTGAGCTTGAATGGTAACATCAAGGGCGGTGGTAGGTTCATCAGCGATAAGTAAGGTGGGATTACAAGATAGAGCCATGGCAATCATCACTCTCTGCCTCATCCCTCCGGATAACTCATGAGGGTAATTATCTATTCTCTTCTCTACATCCGGTATCCCTACAATCTTTAATATCTCTTTAGCCTTTTTTCTTGCCTTTTCTTTATTTAGACCCTGATGCAATTGAATAGCTTCTACAATTTCATGACCGATAGTAAATACCGGGTCTAATGAAGTCATGGGTTCCTGGAAGATCATAGATATTTTCTTCCCTCTTATCTTTCTAATCTCTTTATCATTTAATTTCAAAAGGTCCTTGCCTTCAAAGTATATTTCTCCTTTCACAATCTTTCCCGGAGGATAAGGAATTAATTTCATAACCGACAGGGCAGTGACACTCTTACCACTTCCGGATTCTCCTACAATTCCTAAAGTTTCCCCCTGGTTAATTTTAAAACTGATTCCATCTACAGCCTTTACTGTTCCTTCATGGGTAAAAAAGTGAGTTTTTAAATTTTTTATTTCCAGTAATGTTTTCATAGCTTGCGTTACTTTATCCTATTTTATAAATTTAGAGGAACGGAGAACCGTCCCCTGTACCACCATTAAGTTTTCAGTCGAGGGTCTAAAATGTCTCGTAAACCATCTCCTAATAGGTTAAGGCCTATAACAGACAATAATATCGCTATTCCGGGAAAAGTTGCTGCCCACCATGCTCCACTCACAATATAGGAATAGCTCCTGGAGAGCATAGCCCCCCATTCCGGAATGGGAGGTTGAGCGCCTAAGCCTAAAAAACCGAGAGCTGCACAGTCTAAAATAGCAGTAGCTAACATCAAAGTGCCGTATACAATAACCGGGGCTATACTATTGGGTAGGACATGACGAAAGATAATTCTTGCATCACTCGACCCGATTGCCTTTTGGACTTCAATATATTCCATTTCTTTAATGTAGAGTACCGAACTTCTGATAATTCTCGCCATCTGGGGGGTATAGACTATACCGATAGCCACCATGGCCTTATCTAATCCCTGACCTAGCACAGTTACAATTACAATAGCCAGCAGTAATGCTGGAAAGGCAAACATAATATCAACCACTCTCATAATCACTGCATCTACCCATCCTCCATAATAGCCTGCCAGTACTCCAAAGGTTATTCCCAGGAACATGGCAATTCCCACTGCTACAAAACCTGCACTTAAGCTGACTCTGGCTCCGTAAAGAATTCTACTTAAAACACATCTCCCCAGGCCATCAGCCCCTAAGGGCATTTCTTCTATTCCATCTTCACTCCAGAATCCCGGTTTTAAAGCCTTGAAAAGTTCCGGAGGGGAAGGAGTAGGGCTATTAGGAGCAATATAATTAGCTAATACGGCACATAAAATTAGTATAACAACAATTGCCAGACCAAAGACTGCTGATTTATTATATTTAAGCCTTCTTACTAACTCTTGGGTTTTAGTCTCTCTTGTTCTTTCCATTTTTTTTACCTATCCGTAATGAATTCTTGGATCAATATAAACATAAACAATATCAGTTATTAAATTCACAATGACAAACATTAAAGCAAAAAATAATACACATCCCTGTACCACAGGATAATCTCTCATATTTACTGCGTTTACCACATACCTTCCGATTCCCGGCCAAGAAAAAACCGTCTCCGTTAAAATAGCACCGGCAAGCAGCAAACCAAAATTTAATCCGATTACGGTAATTACCGGGATCATGGCATTTCTTACTGCATGTTTATAAATTACTATTCTTTCTGATAATCCTTTAGCTCTTTCTGTTCTGATAAAATCCTGCCTTAATACTTCTAACATACTTGACCTGGTGACACGGGCAATAGTAGCCATAGGTATAGTAGACAGAGCAACAGAAGGCAAGATTAAATAACGAAGCGAACTTATAAAAGCTGCAAAATTGCCGGTAATAAGACTATCCAACAGATAAAAACCGGTAATTCGCTGGAAAGATATCATCATACTTATACGTCCACTGATAGGCAGCCACCTCAGATATACCCCGAAAATCATCATCAACATAATCCCTAACCAGAAAACCGGCATCGATATACCGAAGAGAGCTACTCCCATAAAGGAATAATCAAATATAGAATACTGACGGGAGGCAGAGATAATTCCGGCAATACAACCTATGATTATAGCAAAAATCATGGCAAACATAGTAAGCTCAATTGTATTGGGAAATCTTTCCAATATCTCTTTAGTTACATATTCGTTAGAGACTATTGAGCGCCCCAGATCGCCATGTAAGATCTGTTTGAGCCAGATCCAATATTGAGTGGAGAGGGGTTTATCTAACCCGTATTTTTCTCTGATGGAACTGATAACCTGAGGAGAGGCATGTTGTCCGGCCATAGTTATTGCCGGATCACCGGGGGCTAAACGAATTAAAGAAAAGGCGAGAATTGAAACTCCTAATAGTACTGGAATCAACATAAATAGTCTTTTGGTAATGTACCACTTCATCTAATAATTCCTAATCTGTTTTTAATTATACTTATACTATTATACTTTTTAACCATCATAATGCAACAAAAAAAAGATAAAAAAAATGTGCTTTTTTTAAGCACATTTTTATTTTATTCAGGGAAGGGGTGAATTAGTCACCCCTTCCCGTTTACGGAAATTCAAACCAAGAGAATTTCTTCTATTCTACTGATACCGGATAGAAGAATTTTCTTGAGGTAGGATGAAGAACATAACCCTGTATATTTACTCTGAAAGCTACAGTCTGAGTAGCATGCGCTAAATAGACAAAGCCAGCATTTTCATGAATCATTTCCTGAGATTTCCTATAATATGCTGCTCTCTTTTCAATATCGTAAGTTGCTAAAGCTGCTGAAAGTAATTCCTGGTTAGTATTATTAGTATAGAAGGAATAATTGCCAGCTGCACCTATGGAACAAACATTAGCACCATACAATACATTCATAAAATTATCCGGGTCTCCATTATCACCGGTCCACCCTAAAAGGCACATTTGGTGTTTTCCTTCTTCAGTTTCCTGCAGATAGGTTCCCCAATCCACCTGATAAATGTTTACCTTTATTCCTACAGCCCCTAAATAACTCTGAATAGCTTCCCCGATCTTGGGAGGATCAAACATATATGGTCTGGAAACCGGCATTACATGAAGAGTGACTTCAAAACCATCCGGATATCCCGCTTCTGCCAGTAATGTTTTAGCTTTTGCCGGGTCATAAGGATAATCTGCAATAGCATCATTGTATCCTAACATAAATGGAGGCATTCCGTTTTTGGCCTTAATTGCTGTTCCCATATAAATATTATCTACTATCGATTGTTTATCAATAGCCATATTAATTGCCTGTCTTACTTTCTTTTTAGTAAGGGGTTCAAAATATCCGGGGGTTTTAACCAGGGGCTCATCTGCTATATCACGTACACCGTTTTTATTGGCATCAATATATCCGTATCCGCTATTCATAGCCATATATCCGATATTCATTCCTGGTTCTGCTAAAAGTTTCAAATCTTTATTAGCCTTTATTTTGTCAAAATGAGCAGGATTGAGATGTTCTATCCCCTGCACTTCACCTACTTCTAAAGCCATAAGACGAGCCGAAGGATCAGGAATAACTTTAAAGATTAATTTATCCAAACTAGCTCTTTCCCTCCAATAATTCTCATTGGCTTCTAAGGTAATATGGTCATCTTTTACCCATTCGACAAATTTGAAAGGACCGGTGCCACAGGGATTTTTGAAGGCGTCTCCTTTATATTTTTCCGCATTGGTGGGACTTACAATACAAACCGTAAACATGGCAAGACTGGTCATAATAGAGGCATTCGGTCTTTTTAAGACAAATTTTACCGTGTAATCATCAATCTTTTCCATCTTTTCTACATCACCGAACATCCATCCCCAGTAAGACCATTCGCCATATTGATTATAAGGATGGGTGGTGTCATACTGACGGGCAAAGGAAAAGACCACTGCATCTGCATTAAAATCAGTCCCGTCATGAAATTTAACCCCTTTTCTCAAGTTAAAAACAATCTCTGTCCCATCTGCTGATGGTTCCCAGGAGGTAGCTAAACAAGGTTGTATCAATACAGAACCTGTTTCATATTCAACCAAGCCTTCGAAGATATTATCCATCCTCTGAATGGATTCTCCATCAGTTACATCTGCAGGGTCCAATCTAACTGCATCTCCGCTACTACCAAATACCAGAGTACCTTCTGCAGAAGCTGCACCCACTACACTAAATACTAATCCTACTGTTAACAATAAAACTACAAACAATTTACTTTTCATGTTTATTCTCCTTTCTAATTAATACTTTTCACATTAATTAAAACACCCAATTAATTCTTTAAATAATTTCCCTCCTTTCTTTCTTATTCTTAATTGTATCGCAGTGGCGAATTTAATTTAAATTATACATAAATAAGTTAATATCTTAAAAAGTAATTTATTTATTTTAAATACGATAGAGGATTAACCGGCTTGCCGTTTAATCTTATTTCAAAATGGAGGTGGGAACCGGTAGCATTTCCAGTTCTTCCTATCTTGGCAATTACACTACCCCTGTTCACATACTGACCTTTCTTCACTAAATTTACCGAGTTATGACCATATACTGTAGAATGTCCCCCGTCATGACTTAAGATAATTACATTACCAAATCCTCGCATATAACCAGTATAGCTTACCCTGCCCCTCTCGGCAGCTACTATATTAGTCCCGGTAGAACCACCAATATCTATACCAGCATGAAAATCTCTCCTTCCGCTTATAACTCTTATCCCATAAGGAGAAGTAATCCTTCCTCTTACCGGCCAGATAAAATTAGCTATATTGCTACGGGCTCCAGGTACATTAGGAATTCTCAATTGCTGTCCTGCAGAAATTCTGGAAGCATCAGTAATACTATTAGCTGCTATAATAGCCTCTAATTTTACATTATACTCGCGCGAAATACTCCAGAGGTTTTCTCCTTTTTTTACATAATAAATTATTTCCTCCGCTGCAGTTTCCTGATTATATCCTTCTGCTTTGGCAATATCTACATTAGTTATGGGCAGCTTCAATTTTTGACCTATAGACAGTCGGGATATTTCTTTTAAGTTACTGGCAGAGATGATAGAAATCATCTTTACATCATATCTCTGGGATATGCTCCACAAGGTATCTCCTTTTACCACAGTATAAGTTATAATGGTTGGTTCCTGTTTCTGATTAGAGTCAGATACTCCTCCTCCTATTGCGGGGATTTCTAATTTTTGGCCAAGTGATAAGAAATCTTTGTCTTTAAAATTATTTATATCAATAATAACTTCCACTGAAACTCCATATTTTCGAGAAATATCCCATAGATTATCACCTGCTTTAACTGTATAAACAATCGGTTCTGCATTTTCGGGCTGACTGACATTATCGTTAATGTTATTATTCTTTTTATCAATAACTGCCTGGTTAACAATATTTGTCTTAGCAACAGCATTTTTGTGCGAAGGTATACTCATTTCCTGCCCTATAGAAATTAATTCTGAATTAGCAATGTTATTATTAGCAAGAATTAGATCTACAGAAAGATTATATTTTTGGGCAATTGACCATAAAGTCTCTCCCCTTTTTACGATATGCATAGTATAATCAGCGGCAGGGAGATTATCTTGAGGGATTTTAATTATCTGACTGATGGATAAAGTATCTTTATCTTTAATATTATTAAAAGCTAAGATTAGTTTCAAGGATGTATTGTATTGTTTGGAGATGCTCCATAGAGTATCGCCCTTGGTTACTTTATGTATGATAAATTCATCATTATTATCAGCAAAAGAGTAAAAAGGAATAGAAAAGATAAACAATAAAAGCAAGGTAACTAAAATAATAGAATTTTTCTTATCTCTATTATGTTTTTGAGCTAAATACATCCTCTGTTCTCCCTTACTTAGAAATTAATAACCATAAATGAGGTAAAAAATAAGCAATTAAGAAGTTTCCTCAGGCAGTTATTTTTTTTAATTTTAGCAAGGACTTTATGATTTGTTTTACTATTTCTTGTTCTTCTTGGGTTTCTTTTCTAAAAAATTATCAATAACATCCCTTTTGAAGCGCCAGATTCTTCCAATTTTAACTGCCGGAATCTTATTAGTTCTTGCCCATTGATAGACAGTAAGAGGTTTTACTTGTAAATATTTCGCTACTTGTTTTGCAGTTAAATATTCTTCCATTCTATAAACCTCCCTTGATTTATTCTAAATCTCTTTATAATATATTATTGTTTTTTGATGATTTTGTCAATTTTTTTTATATCGTATTGCGTATTGCATATTGCAATACGCCCTTTTTTTATGATTTTGTAGGGGCACAATTCATTGTGCCCTTCCTTTCTTGTTATGGATACGATACATCGTGTCCCCTACTCCTGACTTCTGATTTTCTTCACGCGATACGAATTACTATTCACTATCGACTAAATAATTAGGCAATTATAGAATTGACCAATTGATTAATTAATTTTTCACCTTTCGGTTTTATCTTTTTCTTTATGCAATATATCTCCTATCTCACGGGCAACCCGATAGGGTTTAGTTAAAATTCTAATGGGAATAGATTTTAAAAAATGGGATATATCTTTTTTTATCTCCTCGGTTATTCGATGGGGTTTAGTTAACACCCTATCTATAAAATCTACGGTGTAGGTTTCTAATAATTTTTCCCGGTTAATTCTAATTTCGTTTCCGCAAATATTACACTTAATATCTTCTAAATATTCACCTTTATAGGTAATAGTATGATTGGTTTCTTTATTGCAATGAAGACAAAAAAGTTGAGCTTTTACTTTACTGGTCATTTGCTCTCAAGTTCGCCGTATTGAACTTCCCCCCCCCTCTTTTTTTAATCCAGCAAAAACCATTCCATTTACTCCTCGCTTAAAACCTGTGCCAATCTTTTGTACATCTGGTAAGATTTCATTACTTTTTTTATATGCTCTCTGGTCTCAGAATAAGGAACATTTTCTACAAAATTATCCAAATCAGACCTATCATATTCCTTTAACCACTTACTGGTTGTACCTGGACCGGCATTATAGCCAGAAATCATTAATATGGAATCATTAGAAAATCTTTCTTTTAAATAATTAATATACCAGCAACCTAAATTTATATTTACTTCATGAGAGAATAACATCTCATCAGTAAAATCTTCGAGATTTAATTTTTGCGCAATCCATTCCCCGGTCGAAAATATTATTTGCATCAATCCCCTTGCACCCGCCACTGATTCATTCCAAGGATTAAATCTGCTTTCCTCCCTAATCATAGCCAGAACAAGCAAGGGGTCTATTTCGTATTCCAAAGCACGTTCTCTAATTACATCCTCATAATAAAGAGGATAGAGACTTTCCCATAATTCAAGAGGTAAATCCTCCAATTGGTGATTATCTTCTAAATAGTTAAAAATTATCTCCGTATAATTTACAGAATCGTAATAATCCCTATTCTTTTTATAAAGACTACTTAACCTAAATAATAAAAAGATATTCCCGGAATTATGATTTAATGCTTCCCTTAATTCAACTATTGATTCTTTGTAAAAACTAATCTCTTCAAATAATTCTGCTTTAAGTAGTGACAGTTGACTTTTCCCCTCTATTTTATCATATTTTTTTAAAAATTCCTCTAAATTTATAAAATCTTCTTTCTTGGAGATAGAAACAGGCCAAACAAAACTAATATCACTTCTCTGTTCTATAATTCTTTCGGTATAATAACTTAAAGAGTATTCCCGAATAAGCTTCTCGTAGGCAATTTTTGCCTCCTCATCTGACCCCATATTCTCTAAAATCTTTCCCATCCAGTACAGGGCATCATCTCCCAATCTGCTTTGAGAAAATCTTTCTGATAATTCTCGATAGTAATCTAATGCCTCAGGGTAAGAATTATTATTGGTATAATATCGGGCTAAATTCCATAGAGAAGTCATTGATTCATAACTATTAGGATATTTGCTTATCAATTCTCTCCATAGGGAAATTCCTTTTTCTGTTTCTTTTAACTGAAAATAAGATTCTGCCAGACGCAGATAAGATTGTCGGGCATAATAGCTTTCAGGATATTGTCCTATAATTTTTTCATACTTATCTATTGCCAAATAACGCTCTCCTAAGACGCGCAGAGAATTACCCCCAAGATAATTTGC
>NMQN01000066.1 GCA_003575245.1 Candidatus Atribacteria bacterium 1244-E10-H5-B2
AGAGATTTTTATATAATCATAGGGGCTAAGACTAAGAGTATGAATCAGGATAGAAGGGATTCATTAAATAGTAACAAAACGAAATCATAAAAGGCCAAAAAAAACCTAAAAAGGCTAAAATATTAGGTGTAAGAGGCTTTTTAAATTTTGGAGTCCACTCGGGAAAGGTTAAAAATGATCGCTTGAAGGCCTTAAATCTAACTTTTTCAAAGGATAATAACAAAACACAAATAATATATAGAGAAATATTTATCCCGGAATCGTTATAAAATAAGCATTTTTGGATTTTATGTTTTAGGTATTTCGTTATAATATACGCATTAAGTAACAAAACACTTGACAGAAAATAATCTATCATATATGCTATAAGCATAAAATTTAAAGAGAGGTGTTTAAAATGAAGGCGGTAAAGAGGATTCCTAAGTATCTGAGTATAGAAGAAATTGAACTTTTACTTAATCAGGCCTACCTGGAAGGAATAAAGGCTAAAGAGGAATTAAAGAAAAGAAGGCAAAATAAATCTTACTGGCTAAAGAGATCCCGGAATAAATTATTTACTGCTAAAAGAGATTATGCAATCCTTCACTTGTTTTATTCCTCAGGGATCAGGTTAAAAGAATTAGTTAATTTAGATATAAAGGATCTCGATTTTAAAAGGGGAATCGCAAAGGTCCTGGGTAAAGGCAATAAAGAACGAGAGGCCACGTTGACTAATGAAGCAATTAAGATATTGAAAAGCTATTTAATAACTCGAAACCTTTGGAGAGGTAACAAAGGCCAGGCGGTATTTTTAAGCAGATCCGGAAAGCGAATAACTAAAATGAATATTCAAAGGGATATTGAGAGATACGGAATAGAAGCCGGGATAAATAAAAAGGTTACTCCGCATATGTTAAGGCACTCAATCGCTACACATTTTTTAAATGCCGGAATGGATATTAGGAGAATCCAGGGCTTTTTAGGCCATAAAAGTTTGGCCTCTACTCAGATCTACACTTCATTAGTTAGCGATAAACAGAAAGAGGAGATTAACCGATTACACCCTCAGAATAAAATAAGGGCAAAATTAATCTGAAACCTCTGTAACTGTTATAAATAAAGGCTTTGCAGGATTTTTAAAGATGTCCATATATCGCTTATATGAAGAAATTTTGAAGGGGCCTTTATGATTATACCTATTTTAAAAAACAGAGGCCTTAAAAGCGAAATTTGAAGGTTTTATTTTTAGCTGAATCGATTAAAAGCCTTATTTCTTATAATCTTTAGCTATCTTTAAGATTTTTAGTAAATGAAAGGGGGTAATTTTAGAAATGAAAAAACTTACTGTAATCAGGGTAATAAATAGCTATACCGGAAAAGATGACTGGGGTTATGACTGCGTGGAAGGCTCAGACGGTAATATCTACCACGTAAAACAGGAGCCTGGTGGTAACTGGAAAGCCGGAGATGATATTACCAAAGCAGAAAAGACAAAAGAATAATTAAAAGAGGACAGAGAAGATCCTACCAGTTAAAATATCGTAACCTGTAAACAATTTTGACTTTAAGGATCTTCCCCGGCCTCTCTAATTTTAACAGATTTTATTTGTTAAGAGAAGGGGGTAAATTAAAAATGACATATTTCAGATGGTTAGGTTTCATACTATTTATAGGCGGGGTAATCTACCTGATATTTTTTGAAAAGCCGGAGAAGCCGGAGAATAAAAAAAAGTATTCTGTAAGAAAAAAATCGGGTAGGTTTAAATGGTGAATCCCGAAAAAAGGAGAATTTAGAAATGGATCTATTTGGAGATTTTTTAACCGGTGCAAAGTGGGGATTTTGGGCTTTCGTAGCTCTTATTGCCGGAGCTATTTTGTGGGGTATTATTGCAGGAATACGATCAATGAAGAAAGAAAATAAGGAAAAAAAGCAAGAGGAATTTAAGACTAAAATGAGAAAATTTAATAGAAAGGAAAGGGATAAGAAACCCTAATCATTTCTCATAAAAATTAAGGTGGTGAATTATGATCGGGATAAACACTATAAAATTAAAGGCTTTAAAACAGACTAAAAAATTTTATATATGGGAGTTAAAGAGAAGTGAAAGCCTGACTTTAAGCGAACGATCTAAATACCTGGTGGCCTTAAAATCAATTAATAAAATCATTAAAGAAAAGGAGAACTCCGGAGAAAGGGAAAAGCATAAAAAAAGGGTTACATTTTAAAAATTAAAGGTGGTGATATTATGCCTTACTATAAAAAAAGAGATCCGGCTACCTACCGGGGTAAAACTCCGGAATCTGAGGCCAGGCGTTTGGCCAATCTAAAACGAGGGGATAGAAAAAAAACTCCGGAAGAAGCTAAAGCAGAGGCTATTAAATATCGAGGATTCAAGAAAAAACTTCAAAAAATAAATATAATCGAGTTTGCTTGTGATCCCGATTATTTAGGCCTATCCTTTGAAAGGAGGCCAGTCCAGTTAATTATTCTAAAAGCCTTATACGGCCTACCGCTTGACAAAAAAGAACTAAAAATATTTAAGATCCTGACTAAAGGCAGGGGGAAATATATCCCCGGAAGGGAAAAATTAGAATTGATTGCCTGTTTAGGTGCCAGGTCCGGAAAATCTTTTCTCGTTTCGATTTGTGCTTTATACGAGGCTACTCGGGATAAGTGGAAAAAAGAAGTATCTAAAGGTGAGAATCCTTATGTAGTGATCATAGCGACCAGGGAATTACAGGCCAAGCAGATTATCGGGAAAAACTGTCTGAGAATGTTGGAAAATTCCCCATTATTAAGGCGGTTAATAAAGAGATCTACCGAACTTGAATTGACCCTTAAAAATGATGTAAAAATTATATCGAGTCCCTGCACTTCTACCGCTCTCAGGGGACTTCCTATCTGTGTTTTGATAATGGATGAAATTGCCTTCTTTAAACTCGAGGGAGTTAGACAGGATGAAGCGATTTTTAATAGCCTGAGGCCTCGACAATCGCAGTTTGAATTTAATAAACTTTTCCTGATCTCTACCGCTGGAGCAAAACAGGGGTTATTTTTTAACTTTTTTGATGAGGGTTTTCGGATTGAAGAACGTTTAACTATTCAAGCAAATACCCGCTTCATAAACCCCGAAATACCGCAAAAATTTTTGAATAAAGAAAAGGCCAGGGATGTTAATAATTGGAAAAGGGAATTTCAGGCTGAATTTAGCGAAAAACTGGAAGCCTTTTTCAATTTTGAACTAATGCAAAAACCTTTTACCCTGGGCGGTGATCTAACCTATAAATCAGGATATAAATATTCCCTGGGCCTGGACCAATCCGGGCTTAGTGGCCGGGATCGCTTTGCTTTGGCTATATCA
>NMQN01000265.1 GCA_003575245.1 Candidatus Atribacteria bacterium 1244-E10-H5-B2
AAAGGGAAAAAACAATAGAGGGCTTGGCTTTGTTAAAAGTCAGGCCTTTTTTTATTTAGGAGGCAAAGGGGGAAATGATAATCAATCCGATTAAAAAGAGAAGAGAAGAGAAGGGATTAACCCAAGTTGATTTGGCTCTTTTGGTAGGAGTATCCCAGGTATATATCTCTCAGTTTGAGACCGGGGGACTCTTCCCTTCTAATATTCATATAAAAAATATCACTGAAATTCTGGGCATCAGTCCGGGAACATTAAATAAGGAACTGCATCAATTCTACGAGGCCAGAAAGAAGGAGCTAAAAAAGAGGATAGAGGGGGAACAAGGTGGCGCCAAAATACCGGTGTAAAGAGTGTGGGGCAGTCTGGTATGGCTGGGGAGCAGGCAAGATTTGCCCTAAATGTGGGGGTAGACTAGAGCTGGTCCCTGAAAATGATGCTACGAAAAAATAGGCCCGGGCCTCCGCAAGGTTGAATCAGGTGTTTTTCTTCAGACCCGAAGACTTTGCCACTTGATTCAAGAACCTAAACGGAGGGCCCGGTGAATTAAAGGAGGTTTTAACTAATGATAGTGGTTAGGATCTTTAAAGAAAATGCCAAAAAATTTGCCAATCTAGTTGCTGCTGTTACCTTTGAGGCTTGCAAGAGGCGATTGAGATTTTATTTTTCCAATCTTGAGGGAGTTAAGGAAAGGATAATTGCCGGAAAGATTATCGATCTCCCCTACCTGACTTTACAGAGAGATAGGAGAGTCAACGAGGAAAAAAGGATCAGGAATGAGCGGAGAAGACATCTAATGTATCTGAGTAGGAAGAGGAAATCTCAGGCAAGGGAGGTGGTCATTTAGATTAAAAACAGTAGAATGAGAATTTTTTTAGAAGTATTTAAAAATTAAGGAGGTTTATTTTAATGACAAATAAAAAGATTTTAACGTTAATATCTTTTTTGCTACTGTTTTCGTTCTTAATGGTAGGCTGTAAGACAATAAACCAGCCACCGGTCATAACATCATCGCCAGTTGAAACGGCAACAGTGGGAGTAGACTATACCTACAATGTAGTCGCTACCGATCCCAATACTGGGGATGTCTTAACTTATTCTCTTGATGGTGAACCCACGGGTATGGTTATTAATGGGACTAGTGGGAAAATTACCTGGACTCCCACAGCTACAGGAAGTGTTGGGTTTACTGTAGTGGTAACAGATGAAGGAAGGTTATTTGATGACCAAGAAGTTACAGTAACGGTTGGTGAGTTTGTGGTTGAGCTTGTTGGGATTGAAGTAGATCCTGAGACGGTGACTTTATGTATACCTGAAACCAAAGGGTTGGATGAAACTTTTACAGTCACTGCTGACTATAATGATGGTTCTGACAAGGTTGTAACTTCTGCGTGTGTTTATGGGATAGATGATACTAGTGTTGCCATAGTCAGTGCCGGTAATATTACTGCACTTAAAGTTGGTACAGCTACTATCTCCATAAGCTATACAGAAGAAGGTATAACTAAAGGGACTACTCTAGCTGTCATAGTGGAAGGGACAATGACTGTCCGTTGGCTTGAAGATGCTGTAAGGTTTAACCCTGATGGTTCAGTTTTTAACCAATGGCAGAATTGTCCGATTCCTTCGGAAGATCAAAAAGTTCCTGGTCCATATCCAGCAATACTAATCCTGACTGGTGGAGAATACCATTTTGATGATGTTGCATTCGTCTACAATTATTATCCTCTTCCCGACCTTGGAGGAAGTGTAGTTATCGATGAAACAGGTCAACTATCTGGCCATACTACATATACTCTTTATGATTTAGACACAACAAATGATTTTGTAGGACAGGTAGAAATAGTCATTGGTGGAGAAATCAATTGGGAAGCTGTTCCTGAAGTTTCCACACCACCTGAAGATTACGATAGTATAATGATCGGAACTTACACTCAGTGGAAGTATGTTTATGGAACTGAAGAAGAAGTTATCGATTCCAATAAATATCCCAATGCGGTACCCGCTTCAGAACAAGGCTCAGATTGGTGGTTTGTAGGAAAAACCATATATACTGCTCATGGAGGAAAATAATACCAAAAGTGTGAGATTTACAGCTACTAAGTAAGAACCGAAGAAGGGGCCTGTTAGGCTACAGGCCCCTTCTAAATAAAGCCAGAAGAAAGTAAAAAATAGAGGACCTAAAATGAGCCTTTATGATTATCAAAAGTCAAAAGAAATAGCAGCAAAGGAACCTTCATTTGCAACTTTAATAATGGCAGCTGCCTGGAAGGCCGATACTTTAAATTTTGGCAGACTAAGATTAGCCTTCCCCGAGATTATAAAAGACCTTGAAAAGAGATATTTTAGGGGTGGAGTTTTGTCACGAGGACATTAATCGAGGGTGGCAGGAATATCTTTAAGAAAGACTGAGTTTCCCAGCCATGGGTTTCATTAATGAATTTAGTCAGCCGAGGGCAGTTCCAAGCAAGGTTAGCGGGGTCTGCCTGAGGCGATTTTTCTCCCCTCGCTAACCCTATTTAATTTCGCGAAGGCAGGGGGTTGTCGCTAACCCCCTGCCTGTCTTTATAATTATTATTTTTATTTATAGAAAAAATTAATGGTCTAACTTGGAAGTGAAAAAATAAAAAAGGAGGCCCCAAATGAAAATTAAGACAGATGAAAAATGCGAATTAGTTGTGCCAAAAATTATTGAAGATGCTTGGAATAAGGTCAAGACCGAAACCGAAACCGATTACGAAAAATATGATTATGAAAGTAGTGAGAGTGAAGATTTTTGTCGTTGGTGGCGAGAAGAAGGGATAAACAATTTTGCTATAAATAAGAAGACACTGATTAAAAAAGAAATTGCTATATTTTGTCTTCTTATGGATGATGAAGATCCCTGTTACCCAGATACAGAAAGCGGATATTGTTATAATTTTTCGGATTGGCATTCATTTATAGATAATGGATATAAATATATATTTTGTACTTATGGTGATAAATATAGGCCAGCAGGATTTATCGGCTATAAAGAAGCGTTACAAAAATAAAGGGAGGAAGAAAAGATTAGAATATATCTTAAAATTAATGAAGTAGACTTCATACTGGAATCACTCAAGTACACAGTTTTAAAATTCAGTGAATATCAATATTATCCAAGTGAGGAATTTAGACAGGGAAGAATTGCCGAAGCTAAAAAAATCCAACAAAAATTTAGAGACATACGTAATAAATATAAAAACCAAATAAAGGAGGATTAAAAAATGAAAGTTCAAATTAAAGACTTAAAACCGAATCCATTTAGGGATATGAAAAATTATCCTATAAATCAGGAGAAGATTCAAAGTCT
>NMQN01000855.1 GCA_003575245.1 Candidatus Atribacteria bacterium 1244-E10-H5-B2
GAATCAGAGTTTGGAGGGTGGTATGATGCCGTCTTAGACCGTTATGCCGATGCCTTTCTTTTATTTGGCCTAACTTATTATGTATATTTCCCCAGTGAAAATTTCCTCTACCTGTTAATAGGATTTTTGGCTATTATCGGTTCCTTTATGAATAGTTATACTGCTGATAAATATGATGGCTTGATGAAGAAAAAACTTGACCCAGGAAAGCACTATTTTAGGATAGGTCGTGATGTCCGGATGTTTATAATATTTCTGGGGACCTTAATAAACCAGCCTGTTTTGATTCTATTTATAATTGCTTTTATAACGAATGCAGAAAATATAAGACGGATAGTAATGTTTTATAAAAGGAGGTGAGAAAATGAAAAATAAATATTTTTTGGTAGTTTTATTTTTAATATTAGCTATATTTTTATCGGGTTGCGGTGAAGGGAATAAAAAACAATCTGTATTAACTTTAAGTTCAGAAGATATATTATTTATAAGTGAAACGGATTATTATGTAACCCAATGTTATGCTACTAATAAAGGGGAGAATATCTGGTTTGGTAGTGTAAATATGATAGTAGAAGATATCGATGGAGGCCCTTTATATGCGAGAACTTCTAACGCTTGGCTTGGAATAGAATTAAAGCCAGGTGAACGGGATTATCTAATAGCTAAAATCCCCCAGTATATCTATTTGATTGAAAATGCTCCACAAGGAATTTTAGTGATTGTCTGGAATTGGGGAAGTCAAAAAGTAGTTAAGAGAGTCAAAATAAGATAGAAAAAGGGGGTTTCTAAAGATGGGTAAACTGGTATCTTTTCTTTATAAACTGGCCAGGAAGGCCAACGATGTTTCAAAGGTGGCTTCTGGTGATCCGAAAAAGATAGCCAGGAGAGTAAAGAATAAAATTATAGGTAGAAAACTAATTCGTAAAATATGGTGATCCGGTTATTATTCCAATTCCCCGGGTTGCCGATCCCTGCTCTCAGGTCTTGTAGAATCTACCTGAGGGCAGGGTTATATTTTAAAAATTAGAGGTGATTAATTATGGCTGCTATTAAAAAATTTATAGAGTTATGCCAGGTAATTGTTGATTTTATCTTATATCGTTCATATACAAAATTTAAGTGGTGAACTATGACCGGGATAAACACGATAAAGTTAAAATCCTTAGAACAAACTAGGAATTTTTATAAATGGGAATTAAAAAAGAAAGACCTGACCGAAAAACAAAGGAATAAATATTTACTGGCTTTAAAATCTATCGAGAAAATTATTAAGGAAAAAAAATTATCCGGAGAAATAAGGGGGCGAATTAAAATAATGCTGTGATATTTGATTATAGGAATTTAATCCCGGTGATCCGTTTTTTTTAAACACTCTTACGGATTGCCGGTTCCCTGCTCCCTTCTTTTCATTAACCTTTTTCAAGGGAGCAGGGAGGATTCAAAAGGGGGTTAATATGGAGAAACAAGTCGTTGACTATGATTTTCAGTCTCAATTTTTAGAGGGGAGAAAGAATAAGATTGAAGGGGGATTTAAAATGAAGATCTTTAATGAGGAGAGTTTTCTGAAAAATAGACTGGACTGGGAAAAAGATCTATTTCGGGAATTTAATCATTTTTTGCTTACTGAGATCCGGAAAGGGATAGAATTAATTTTCTTGGAGACTTACTGCAGATATAGTTTTAATAATCTTATGTTTTGCAAAATGAAGAGTACCGCAGAGGCGTTAAAAATTTACTTGAAATTACGCTATCAGGAAATCGAAAATCCACAAAAATGGGTCAGAGATTACGAGCCTGTCAGTCGTCAGACCTGGGTCGAAATTTCTATTAGAGAGACAGATATTTTAACAGAGGGAACAATCTTAATGGACAATGTTTATGATTTAGCAAAGAAGGCTTTTCATAGAGTGATGAAAGCTCCTCGACTAAGCAAAATCTCGATCAAAAAGTCTGAAATATTGCCGGAATTTGCTACTCCGACTAAGACGAAGATAGATTTAGAAATTTCTACCGATGGTTTTTGCCAGTTAGGGATCCGGGTACACAAATCAAAACTAAGTCAGATCTTGGAGAAGTTAATAGAGTGAACTATTTTCAAATAAATGAGAGGAGATTGAAAAAATGAAAAGGTATATTTGTGTCGACTGTGGAACTGTCTATACAGGTTGGGGAGTTAAGGGTGAGACTTGTCAAAAATGTGGTGGCAAATTAGAACTTATAACAGAGAAAGAGTAAAATCGGGACTCCGGACTTTATGTTTTTCTATGGAGTTGCCGGTCCCCTGCTCTCTTTCTTTTTAATAACCTTTTATCTAAGGGGAGCAGGGTTGTTTAAAAGGAGTTTGACTATGGAGAAGGAGCTATCCGATTATGATTTTAAATCTCAGTTATTGGAAGAGAGAAAAGAAAAAATCGAAAGGAGTAATAAGATGAGAGAGAAATTTAACGAGGAATTTCATACTTCAGGCCGGGCAGAGTGGAGTATCAATCTCTATTTAGAATTAGATAAATTCATTATGGGCCTAAAGACCGGGATCAGAAAGGAATTTTTAGAAACTTATATAAAATACAGTTATAATGGTTTACTTTTTTGCTATATTATGTTGAGAAAAAAAGAGGTTATCCGGCTTTGGGCGAAAATTGGCTATGATAAATTAGGTGCGGTACCTCTTTTTGTCAGGGATTATGAGCCGACTTCGAGAAGGGTCGGGGTAATGATAACTTTCGATGATCAGAGGGAATTTCTGCAGAATAAAGAGGCGATGTTAGACGTTGTTTTTGGTATCATTAAAAAGGCCTTACAGGGAATGGCTGACCGAAAGGGAAGAAAAAAGACTCCCTTGAAGCCGGTCATCGGAGTGGAGCCGGTAAAACCGACGGAAATATCCCGGCCTTCAATAAATATAGTGGCCGATTCTAACGGATATTTAGAGATCAATTTCAAGATTAAAAAGAGCCAAAAAGAACTTTTAAATAGAATTTTGCAGGAGACTATTTTTAGATAAAGGGAGGAAGGAGGAGTCAAAATGAAAGACCATTATATGCTTAAACTTTTTATCATAGAAGAAAAAGGGAAACCTGTTTTTCGAATATGTCCCGTTTTTCATCCACATTCAGAACCAGAAGACGAGCTGGGTGACTTTTTAAGCGGAAGAGGAAATGAATATCAAACAATGACGGCAATATTGGATATAAAAGAAGACTGTGATTTATTGAAAAAAGAAATAAAAAATGTAATCAAAAAATTTAATAAGACAGGAATAGTAAAGCCTACAAAAATAATTCCAATAGGAACAAAAGGATATAAAGGACGCTTAAGAA
>NMQN01000499.1 GCA_003575245.1 Candidatus Atribacteria bacterium 1244-E10-H5-B2
TTTGGGATTCGATGGAAGAATCAGTAATCTAAAATTTGTTAATGAAGCAATGAAAGACCTGGGGCAAGAGGAAATAAGAAAGCAATTGGGAGGCTTACAATATACTATCCAGTGGGGGACAATGACTCTGCAGGATGCCATAGATTTTTGTACTTTAATGGTCCAGACTACTTCGGCAATACAACGTTTTTCTGATGGCATCATAGCTAATCCGGGAGATATGCCCGGTGTTGGCGGCCCGGTAGATGTAGCAGTTATCACCCCAGACCAGGGCTTCGTCTGGATCAGCAGAAAAAAACTAAAAGTCGAAGGAAAAGAAATAGATTTAGATTAAAAAACATTCTAAACTTTCCTTTCTCTAATACTATCTTTTTTGTTTTTCTGATGTAGGGGCTTGATTCATCAAGCCTGTCTTTTCTCTTCCTCATATTTCCTCCCCCTTCGAGGGGGGAGGATTAAGGTGGGGGTGATTACTCCCTTACTTTCCATCATTTTTCCTAACGTGGGGGTATGATGAATCGTGCTCATTTGTTTCTTTTATTTCTTCCTAATGTAGGGGTTCAATTCATTGAACCCGTAAAAACCTTAAATGAAAGGAGTGAATTTTGATGAAAAAGTCATATTACTTAATAGTATTAGTTTTAATTTTAGGTCTGGTTCTTGCCGGTTGCTCATTGTTATCTAATATCAGTCAAGCTCAGGCTACCGAACAAAGCGGTATTACCTACTTAACGAAAAACGTACTGCTCACTGGACTCGTTCTGCTGGACTCGGTGGACATCGGCGACCTAACTTCGGAATCAGGGCATGATCTCATTGGCTGGGGCCCGATAGAACCAACCACTTCGGGTGGTGCTTACGGCAGCATCAGCCCAGGCACCTGCCGAGGTACCTGGTCTGCATATGATATGAATGCAAACCGGACTTGGGATACGAATCGCGATGAACCCTGGGCTTCATTTACATTGGACGCTGGTTACCCCGAAAAACTGGTGCTCAGGATCATTGATGGATTTGGACACGATAGCTTCGAAGTATATGTAAACGATATACTAGTCCTGACTTATACCGACCAGTCACCAACTTGGGACAACCCAGAGACTTGGAATACTCACACAATCGACATATCGGGCCTCTGCACAGGAGGCATAACAGTAAAGATAGAGTCCACGGCACCAGCATGGAACTACTTTGATGTCACGTCGACAAAGGGATATGGACAGATTGCAGTCGACTCGGCTGAGCTCTGGGGGCCAGTTCCGGCCACCGTGGACATTGACCACGACACTCTAAACCTGAAGTCTAAGATAATGGGTTACTACCTACATCGAGCTTCCAGAAGGTTATGATGTTGAATTGATTGATATTTGCACTGTATTTTTATTTTTAGAGGTACCAGGGGTAGCAATTCCAGCTGAAACCGATCCTAAATATGACTTTGTCACTGATGCTAACGAATATTTAACTGACCATGATGAAGATGGTATTTCAGAAAGGATGGTTATGTTTGATGGAGCTGTTGTGCAGGGCTTGTTCGGTGGGCCTGCTGATCCAGCTATTCTAAAAGTGACAGGTGAACTAGAAGATGGCACACTATTTAAGGGTAGTGATACCATAAGGGTAATTGAGAAGGACAAGCCGTAATAATTTTGTTAAAATATATATTAGAAAAATATCAACGAGCAGGGCTTAACCGCCCTGCTCTTTCTTTTGCTTTTGAGGAGCAGATGGGGTCTATAATTAAAAAAAGTATCTTATAAGTATAGAATAATCTAAAAACATTAAAAAGAAGATAATAGGGCACCTATTTTCTCTCTGCATCATTTTAAAAAGATGATTTTAGAATATTTTTCGGTCTATTTAAAATGAATAAAAATGAAGCTTAGATTATAACTTAACAAAAAAGCCGGGCTTAGTTTGAATTGCTACGGAATTTTTCCAATGCAATTATATTCTAAGTCTGGCTTTATTTAATTGTAGACCCTCAATCCAAGTCAGCTAATTATTTACTTATCCCCCTCATCTTTTTTTCTCCCTTCTCTTTTAATTTTTTAAAATATAACAACAACAGCGTAATTTTTTCTCTCTCTTTGTTGTTGTTATATTGGTAATGTTTATTAAGCCGCATAAAACTCCAGACTCCTGTCTGGAGATGTAGCGGCAGCCCGAAGGTGGCTCAAGCTCGTTTTTCGCTTGTAACCAAAAGATGCCCCCAGCTCCTGCTGGGGGAGTTTCACTTTAAAATAATTAATTAATTACTCGGTGAATTTATTTTACTTAACAAAAAATATTATAACACATTTTTTATAAATTTATAAAAGATTTTTATTATCTGCTTTTTCTCTGGTACCTTTCTTTCTCTTTACGTAATGCTTGATACGCAATACGAGCTTATTCTGACTCTTGGCTCCTATTATCTTTGCGAGATACGATTCACGAGATACGAGATACGAATTTAGGGTTTGCTAAAGAGCATCATTATAGTTATAATTATAAAGAATTTATAAAAAAGGAGAGGATAAAAATCAAGACCATTATCTTTGATTTAGATGATACCCTGGTTAATACTTCCAAGTTATATAATCGTGCTCGTGATGAATTTTCATCGCTTATGCAAGAATTAGGTTTTAACAGCGAAGAGTCTTTGATTAAGCTTGATGAAGTTGATATTAGCTATATAAAAGAGTATGGTTTTGTGAAAGAAAGATATCCTCTCAGTTTGGGAAAAACTTATGAGTATTTTTGTAAAATAAATGGCGAAAAAATTAATCCGGTTTTAAAAAAGAAGATTGAAGACATGGGTTGGCAGGTTTTTAGACAGGTTCCCGAATTGATTGAAGACGTGTATTTTATATTGGATACTTTGAGTAAAAAGTATTTTTTGATTTTAGCTACCCTTGGAGACCCCCAGGTTCAGGAAGAAAAAGTACGATTAAGCGGTTTAAAAAAATATTTTTCAGAAATTTACGTCTTAAAACGTAAAAATGTCGAGGAATATCAAAATATTTTAAAAGAACATAATTTAAATAAGAAGGAGACTTGGATTGTGGGCAATAGCGTTCGTTCAGATCTGAATCCTGGTTTAAAATTAGGTATAAATTGTATCCTAATTCCTTACTTAAGTTGGAAATTTGAGGATGAAGAGCCTCTATCAGAAAATTATTTACAGTTAGATTCCTTAAAAGAGGTATTAAATTATCTTTAGGTAAAAAAATAACAAATTGATTAAAAAATTAAAATATCCGAGATATTCAAATATAAAAGAAAAAGAATTTGATAGACGGATTGAGAAGGCTTATAAATTACTCTCGCCATGTGAA
>NMQN01000741.1 GCA_003575245.1 Candidatus Atribacteria bacterium 1244-E10-H5-B2
TTCTAATGGTGAGTTTGAGGTTCATTCTAGCGCAGATCTTATATATTACTTTATTAAGTTGCCCCAGTCCCCTCATAGCTAAGTATTCACATTGAAGTGGGATTATCACGGTTTGGGCAGCAACTAATCCGTTGACGGTAAGGACTCCTAAGCTTGGTGGACAATCGATAATGACATAGTCAGGATCTTTAGTATGGTTCAAGACATTTCTTAAAGTGCTTTCCCAGGCTACCTCACCGATTAGTTCTGCTTCGGCACCGGAGAGATCTTGATTTGCGGGCACAATATTCATCTTGGGAATTCTGGTGGGGATAGTAACATTTTTCAGGTTTGACTCGGAGCCTATCAGGATATCATAGATGGTTTTTTCAAAATTATCAGGATTAAATCCTAAACCCAGAGTTAAACCTCCTTGAGGATCTAAATCAACAAGCAAAACTCTTTTCTCCAATTCAACAAGAGCAGACCCTAAATTTATAGCGGTAGTAGTTTTACCTACGCCACCTTTATTGTTGGCAATAGTAATAAATTTACTCATAGGTATACCTGCCCAAAAGCATAACAGTTTATCATTCTAATGTCAAGACAATATACTAGTATATTTATTTAATGGCATAACTCTCAAAAAATTATGATTTATGACCTCCTCGGGTGAAACCCACCATCAACCTCTCTTTTTTTTCATGCTATGCCTTTCTTTTGTTTTAAAAAAAAATAGCCGGAGCTGAAGGTCAAAAACCTTCAAAATTCCGGCTATCTTGTAGCTCCTATTTATTCAATTTTCAAATAAAATTATAATAATTGCAGGCAGGGGAGAATGAAGAAATCGAAGAAACCCCCTGCCTTTCACGAAATTAAGATATTAACGAGGGGGAGAAAAACACCTTAGGCAAACCCTCGTTAACTTCCGAAATTACCTAAGGACATTTTAACTTATCACCTCTAAAATATATCTTTTCTAGCTCTTCTATTATATCAGGGAAGGCTGTTCTTAGTCTACCTAAATTTGAAATATCAGCCTTCCAGGTAGCAGCCATTATTAAAGAGGTAAATGTTTGATCTTCTGCTGCTATCTTTTTTGACTTTCGATAATCGTAAAGGCTCATTATTTATTTCCTCTAACTCAAAAAAAATTCTCCAAAAGGAAGGGATGCACCTTCCGCTAATCTAAAAAGATAATGCACCCCCTTTTTTTTGTAAGCTTATTCCGATGATTTACGGTCCTGTGGTTACGATCACTCCATCAGATGCCAGTGTGCTTGTCAAACCGGTAGCCGAACCACTAATGGTTATAGTCTCTTCTGTTGACGGGGTCTCAAGGGTATAGGTAATACCATTAAAGGTCGCCAGGCCTGCTACTGCCGCCACGGTAGTATTCTCTGACAGAGTCCCACCGGTGCCACCAGAGGCGGCAATGGTTATATCATATGTATTAGAAGTCCTGTTACCGTATTTGTCTGTTATCTCAATGGTAAATTCACCCCAGGTTATTACTCCAGCCGTAACTTCTGCTAGTGGCTGATCGAACCAGAGAAGCTTAGTGGCCTTACCAGCTATAACGGTTATAGTAAAGCTTTGGGTATCGTATAACTCCCCATCTGATACCTGTACGATAACCGGAAAACTTCCTATAACAGTAGGAAACCAGCTAATCAACCCAGTAGTAGAGTTAATGATCATACTTGTGTAAGTATTCAAAGAATAAGCCAAGGTATCACCATCAGGGTCGATAGCATCCACATCATAAGTGTATAACTCTCCACTTATTGCGATAATAATTGGAGCTGAATGTATAACAGGTGCTCGATTAACTGGTGGTAGTTCACTCACTGCAATAGTGAAGCCCTGAGTAATATATAGAGCTCCGTCAGATATCTTTACAACAACAGAATAATTTCCTTTAGCGGTAGGAGTCCAAAAAATCACTCCGGTAACAGAATTTATGATCATGCCACTAGGTTTGGTAATCAAAGAATAGGTCAGGGCATCATCATCTGGGTCGGTAGCATTCACATTGTAAGTATATAACACACCAACTGTTGCGGTAGTAATTGGAGTTGAGGTTATAATCGGTGCCTGATTTGGTGGAGCAGGGAAACAACCAACTAAGAGTAGAAATACCAATAGAAACATCAATACTAAAATTCTTTTATTTAACATATAAACCCCCCTAGAATTTTTAGATATTTATAAAAAATTCCTCTGCTATTTCCTCTAACCATAAATTAAATAACGGGCAAGAGCATCCATCTCTGGACGCTCTTACCCTACTACCAATTATTTTGCTTAATATTATATTATTCTGATACTTTTGGTACTACACCCAGGTAAGTAGTAGCTGTTGCCGAGTGATTACCGAGTGAATCGCCTATATTTGTGCAAGAGATAGTAAACCAGTCTCCACCAGCTATCGGCGTAGTCAAAGGTGTAGCTTCCGTTATCATTATTACTTTATCCGATACTGCTAAATAAGTAGCCGTAGCCGAATCCGCAGTAAAACTAGCATCACCAAAAACGATGTTCCAATTAATAGGATTTAACGCAGACATCGCCCATGCTGCTTTCTTATCTTCGTCAATACCATCGTATTTTTCCGTTGCTTTTACTGCTTCATTGAAGGCAACTGTGATATAAAGTTCACCATCAGTCACAACTGCTTTTGCTATCGTCGGTGCAGTCGTATCGTAGGTAAAGCTGTATGAAGCAGAGGCAGCACTTTCAGCAAGGCCAAATTGTGTAGCAGTAGCATAAAGGGTCTTTGCTCCATCTAAAACTTTGGCTATTGATGTACCGCTTACTTCTTCAAATGATGCATTTGTCCCTGAATAACCTATACCAGTATTTACACCATTAACATATATCTTTATTACGGAACCGGCTGGGGCAACCCCACCCACCTCTATTTTATTAGTATACTGAGCAAGAGCAGAGGTAAAGCTGACATCACTTATCGAAGTGATAATCGGAGCTTGTGTCACTGGTACTACTGGTTCTACTGGATCATCTGGATCTATGGGTGGAGTTGTGCCAAGACATCCCACAAAGAGGAAAGCCATGGCAACTACCATTAACATAATTAAAAGTTTCTTCATTTTTTTTCTCCTTAAAATTTTAATTTTTCTGAATAGCTCCTTAATCTTCTTGCTTATGATAACTAAAGATTTCATAAACACTTTTCCACACTTCGACTGGTGCAGGTTAATAGGCTATTGCCTAATGATACGCATTATGTAAAGAAAAGTTTCATTTATCTTTTTAACCGGGAAATTAACTTCACTATCCAAACTAGAAAAACCCCCCTTTATATTTTTGCC
>NMQN01000175.1 GCA_003575245.1 Candidatus Atribacteria bacterium 1244-E10-H5-B2
CCTGCCTATACTTGTAATACTTGTAATGTTTGTAATAATTGTAATACTTATTTTTATATTTATGGAATAATTTTATCATATTAATTTATAATTATTTTTTCTAGCCTACCTCTTAAGGCACTCTTATCTTTTATTTTACGACCACCTGTCTATCTTTAATAAATTTCTGGAGTTCTTTTTCTTCTATTCGATAAACCCTTTTAAATTTTACCGCTTTTAATTCTCCGCTTTTGATATATTTATATATGGTGTTATAGTGCATATTCAGCCGAGAAGCCACTTCGTTTAAGTTCAACATTTAAATTCTCTCCCTTTTTAATTTTTATCATTATAAAATAATGGTTTATATCTGTCAACACTAATTAACATTTAGTCATAAAAAATTAAAATATTTTCTCTCACGATAATTATTTATATCCTTCTTGTTTTGATATCAGGGTTAGCCAATTCCAGAAAGTAAAATGGTGACATAGAATAAAATTTAGATATGCTCAAGCGAGTGGTTTAAATAGAGAAATAGGAGAAATAAGCAGAAGAAACGGACTAGCATTTTATCACCATTGAGGATGGGCTGGGTGATTTTGATTAGTTATAGTTATTGTCCTCATTTAATCTGCCTGCCCGTACTTGTAATGTTTGTAATGTTTGTAATAATTGTAATACTTATTTTATATCTTTAAGATCCAACCTCCCTCTTTCCACTTATTCCACTTTTTATCATCTATTCCGTCTACCAGCTTAATATCTTCCGGCGTTTTAAATCCCCCATGGGCTTCCCGGTAGTCAATTATATTTTGTGCAGTTTTTTCACCCACTCCCCAAAGCTACTTTAATTTTTTTTTGTTGTGAGCTCTTCATCACCTTCTTCTTCTGTTTCTTCTTCTAACTCCGCGTACCAACCTGTTGGTTCGTTGGCTTTTATAGTCTCTTTAATAAGTTCGTAGGACTTTTTAACTGCTGAAAAAGTCTTTTCTGCTTCTTTCTCATTCCTCAAATATATTCTACCCCATTTAGTGCCACCTTTCTTATAATCAAAATTCTTCACACCATTTAATTCTTCCCCTCTTGTGAAAATAGTTAATCTAAGACCCTGTTTTTGAAGACTCAAATATACAAAAACTCTTTCTGGCGAATAATAAGTAACACCAGGGCGACCTGTTACTTTATACCATATCTCATCAGAAATATTTTTTATCGTTCTGTCAAACTCTCCAAATATATTTCTGACTTTATTTGGAAAATTTTTAAGATGTTCTTCAACCGTGGTTTTATCAATCTCCGAAATTTTATCTGGACGTTCTATAGGCTTATTAGGTAATGTTTTAATAATATTCCTTAGTTCTATAACTTCTAAAGGACAATCAGGCCAATCATGTTCCCAACAAACAATGACATCACATTCATTTGAATCATGACCATGTTGTTGGAAATTGGAACTTTTGTGCTCAAACTCAATAGAGACTCTTTCCCATCCTTTACCTGTAAACCTTCTACCTATGCAATCGGGGAAACCTGGTTTAATCTCTTCGATATACATATTAATATCTTCCATGACTTTTCCAAATAGGAATATCACACCATTCTCATTAATAGGGCTATAAACTAACCCTCGAAAATTTATTAGATCTCCAACAATGCTTTTATCTTTCATTTTTTCACTTCCCTTTATATTTTTGCCCACAATTTCAGATAACTCTAAATAACCGAACTACTTTATTATCAGTTAGCTTTTCTTTGTTACTTTTTTAGCTTTTTCGTTAAGATATGCTTTTTATAAAACAGGCTCTTCTTAACCTTATTCTCTTAGATTTCTAATAAATTTGCCCCTCATTCCACTTAAAATTTTTTAATGTTCCTTTTAAATTATTTTTCCTGCAAAACTCTTCAACCCGCATCCAAGAAATATAACCCCAATCTTTAATGGCCCACTCTTGGAATCCCCCAGGGACATAATCCTTTAAAGTACTATTATAAAAATTCCTAAGATTAGAGTCATCCCCGGGTAGTAATGCAATAAACAATGCCTCATTATGATAACCTATCAATTGATTTACAGCCTTTAAAACTATTTTATTATTTCCAATTTTTCTGTGGCTCTTCTTAGAACATCTCGGGAACTGCACCCCATTTTGAAGCTGTTTTATGCCACCGGTTTGCAATGTCTTTACGAGCCGGACCTTATGATAAAGCTGAACAAACAGATTAGAGGAATTTATTTCATCTTTTTCTATTCCCCTCTTAAACTCTTCAAACTCTTCAAGAATGTTCCAGCAAACCCTTTGAGAAGTCTTAACCTTCGCTTCAATAAAAATAACCTGTTTGCCCTTAAGATTATTGACCAATAGCACTAAGTCGGGATCCCCAAAATCAGAAAAAGACTGTTCGATCAATATCTTGGCCTCGGATATTTGAAACTTGACTGTTTGATATGGAAAAGAAACTAAAGATAAAAATTTATTAAGAAGCTGTAAATTATCCTGTGAATATCTCAGCTCACAGAATAGTGAGTTAATTAATCCTCTTTCCGAGTATCCTAATATTTCCATTTGTATCACCTCTTAAGATTCATTACCATAATTTTTCCCATTGGTTAAGGTATTTACTTAATTCCCGGGCATATTTTTCCTGGCTTAAATTTCTTTTTTTATTTTCCGGATTGTGAGGTTGATTATTTTTACCAGGGGTATTTACCCACTCCTCGAAATCTTTATTTAACAATTTATTAATTCGCCAAGTTGAAACTATATAGAATTTTAAGTCTTTAGTTTTCATCGCCAAATCCACTAAAACGGTAAAATCTTTATGTTTAGAAAGATCGCGAAAGATGCTGCCATCCTTCTTAACAGAATATTGCCAAACTGAATACTCTTGAGATTTTGTTTTAACCCTAATTTTTACAGTTTGTTTTTTCCTTGTTGCCAAAATATCGAATGCTGGAGCATTTCGTGGAGCAAGGGCTGCAATTATGCCTCGTTTCAATAATTCAGCCATTACATAATATTCACCAGCATTTCCTATTAATGCTCCTTCGCCGGCTTTTATCCTTCCTTTCATATTCCCTCCATACATTTATGTTAAAATGATATTTCTAATTATAATAGATACACAGCCTATTTTTCTATGTTTAGTTTTCCCTTTTACGAGGTTTTCCTTTTATGGTCTATTTAATATTTTATGCTCTCCTATAGTTCTAAGGATAATTATATTCCCTTTTAAGTTAAAAGTAATTCTTAAACTTTTGGGAAGGACTCGCCTCCCAGATAGAATCTGCTCCCTTAAGCTTTTCTTTAACGGCAAATTCTTTCGGATTTTA
>NMQN01000713.1 GCA_003575245.1 Candidatus Atribacteria bacterium 1244-E10-H5-B2
GAGGCGAGGAATTTTTGCGGTAGAAAAAATAAAAGAGGGGAAAAGAGAGGGGGGTTTTTAGGGGGGGGAGTTTTAGGGGGGAAAAGTTCCCCCGAATGAGGGAGCGGTGAAAATTGTCTATTCAGTTGCAAACAAAAGAGATTATCTCTTAAATTGCAGACCATAATTGTAAAATCTCTCCTGTTCCCCCTGATGATCATAGATCGCTGGGGAAGACATTTGAGTAAATGAAAAAAAAGCTTAAAATTTACTATCATACTAATGAATATTCATACCTAGATAGGCAATGATAAGCGGATTTTATAAAATGAGAATAAGACCCTCTCAGGTGCCTTAGAATCAATTTAGATATTTTTATAAATTATCTTAAAAAATATTACGCAAAAAAGAGGATTTTCAAAGATAAAAATAGTATAGTGGATATAAAAAGAAGGGAAGGAGAGAAATATTGATCATAAAAAAATATAAAAACCGGAAATATTATTGCATAGATAAAAGCAAATTTGTGGACCATGATTTTATTATTGGAGTAATTAAGAGAAAAGATGAATTTATTATAGTAGATAATAAAAACGAAGATATAACGTGCCAGGTTGTATTAAAATTATTAAGAAGGGAGTTAAATAAAAAAAATGACAAAGTATCAAAGAAGAAGATTGTTTAGCTTTATTTTAGACTTTGAGATAATAGCATTTTATACGATTGCTATATTGCTACTTAATAAACTTTTTAATATAATATAAGCATAAAAAAATTATAAAAGGAGGTGAAAAAACTCCTAATATAGTTTGTTGTGAAGAAGAAAAATCTCCGGAGAGATCCGGGGATTTTTCTTTTTGTATTAAAAGATTCTTTAATGTTGACTATTTTAATATGACTAATTAAAATATAACTAGCGCTTCGCTTCGCTATATTATTAAAAAATAGAAAGAAGGAATAAAAAAAAGCTAAGACAAAGTTTTAAAACTGTATATACCGGTTCTCGAAGCCTCTTTTTTAGGTGGAGGTGGAGGGGCAGGCAAGGTATATTGATGTACTGATGTAGTGTTATATCCAATAATATACATCTTGCTTCCATCAGAGCTGAAGATTAAATCGCGAGGGGCTGTATCCTGAGCACTTACATCTTTAGATTTTTCAGAATATTCTGCAGTACTTACGTCCCAAGGAGTAGAAAGGGCATACTGGTAAACTGTGTCAGTATTATCTCCTATGATATACATCTTGCTCCCATCAAAACTAAAGGTTACACCATAAGGAAATGTATCTTGAGCACTTATAAGCTTAAATTTCTCCGCATATTCTGCAGTACTTACGTCCCAAGGAGTAGAAAGGGCATACTGGTAAACTGTGTCAGTACTATCTCCCATGATATACATCTTGCTTCCATCAGAGCTGAAGGTTAAATCGCGAGGGGATGTATCCTGAGCACCTACATATTTAGATTTTTCAGAATATTCTGCAGTACTTACGTCCCAGGGAGTAGATAAGGTATATTGATAGACTGTATTATGGCTATATCCCAAAATATACATCTTGCTCCCATCAGAACTGAAGATTACACCATAAGGAAATGTATCTTGAGCACTTACAAGTTTAGATTTTTCAGCATATTCTGCTGTATCTACTTCCCAGGGAGTTGGCATAATATATCTCCTTTAGATAGATAATTATTTTTATTAGTATGATATAATCATAACACAAAAACAGTAAATTATATAAGGTGATGAGTGAAAATGGCTAAAATAAGAGGTCCTTTATTCTCCCTGGAAGCTTCCGGACCTTTAGGAAAAAAAATAATAACTCAAAGTAGAAAAAAGATTAAATATGCTAAAAAATATTCAAGACCAAAGAACCCAAGAACTGAAATACAACAAGGGAATAGAAATTATATAACGCTGGCAAATATAGAATGGAAAACCGGGGGATATAGTGATTTAGATAAAGAAGCCTGGAACTTTTATGCTAAAACAAAAGCTAAAAATATAAGCGGATATAATGCTTTTGTGAAGTTTTATTTGAATGCTATGATAGATAATAATGATTGGACTTCTGTAAAAAATTGTAATATATATGATATAAATTCATCATCAGCTAAAGTATCTATTGATATTGAAACAGACAGAGAAGGAATACTTTATTTAGGAACCTCTAAATATTATATGGCTAAAGAATATTACCCGGTGTTTTCAGAGGGTAAATATATATTCACTCTTACGGAGTTAGATCCTAATACAAAATATTTTTTTTACATAAAAAACGTTTATACTACGTAAAATAATAAATAGAAAGGAGGTGAATAATAATGGCTAAAGTTAGAGCGCCGTTAATGTCTTTTGACGCTAGAGGTAAATTAGCTAACTCGTTAGTATATTTAGGTTGGAAAGGGCTAAAAACTGTAAGACAATACGTAATACCGGCAAATCCGAAAACTGCGGACCAACAGCAACAAAGAGGATATTTTACAACAGCAGTAGATGAATGGCATACCGATGGTTTTCTTAGTGCAGATGTAAAAGCCTGGAATTTACTTGCATTATCACTTAAAGAAGCATTAAGCGGATTTAATGTTTATGTAAGACTTAAAGTAAATGCACTAATTGCAGTAGTAACATGGGAATCATTTACCGAAGTTAGTCCGGGAACTCCAGCAGTAGACGGAACTACTATTACAGCCAAAACAGAACTTTTGACTGCTTGTGATGTATACTACGGAACGAAAATTACCGCAATGTTTAACACAGCAGAAGGAACACCAGTAGCGGGAGATCTTTCTGTAGAAATTACAGGTCTTACTGCAAGTACAAAATATTACTTTTACATAAAAGATAAGCAAGATCCTAAAGCGGCTAGAACTGGAATATATAGTTTTGAGACCACTGCGGTATAAGGATATAAAAACAATGGCTATTATTTCTAACATAACAGATGAATTAAAAGCATACCATAAAGGAAAATTCGATTATTATAAGCTTCGTGGTATTAAATGGGTTGTTAGAGATTGGCCACAAAGAAGAAAAACCCCCTTCCGACCAAGAGAATTGGAGGCCCAGGGGGTTTTCTCTGTTATAGCTAAATATTATCCTAAAATAAAAGGAAAAGTATTAGAGGCCTGGGTGAAAGAAGGTTTTGGAAAAAGGCCTAGATGGCAAGATACTTTTATGACATTAGGAATGAAATATTGGGCGATAAATGGAGAAATACCACCTATTTTATTGGATTATCAGATACACTGGCATAGTCCTAATCCTGAGCTTAAACTATTGTTACAAAAAATAGACGCGAAATATGGAAAGCCGGAGGCAGAAGAA
>NMQN01000536.1 GCA_003575245.1 Candidatus Atribacteria bacterium 1244-E10-H5-B2
AGGCTGAAGGAAAAAATAAATAATACTAAAATAAAAAATATCCTTCTATACTTCATAATTGATTCACCTCCTTCTTATTTAGTTTAATTTTAATTTTAAATAGGGACACATCCTATTTAAATAGGGACACATCCTATTTTAAAGCCTCAACAATTCGGTTAAGAAACTTCCTCAGGTCCTATAGATTTTCCGCGAAAAGTTACCGAATTATTGACTTGGTACACCTTCCCCATTTATTTACTACTTATTTATTTTTCCTTTCACCACACTGATAGCAATAACCTCTATGAACACAGATGATACCGCCACATTCAGAACAAGTCCATCTTATCCTTTCTTCGGTTATGAATTTTTTTAATCCGAAATTCTTTATATTTTCCAGGTTTTCTATCATACTCATACTGTATTTCGTTTTATATCTTTTATCCAGTTGTTTTAATCTTGAGCAGGGATATTTTTCGCATTCAAAACAAAATCCCGATTGATTATTTTTTATAATCTCGCAATTTTTTATTCTACATTTAACGCAATAAACCGATTTATCTTCATTGCTTCCGTTACAACCGGGGCATTTTTTCTTTTCTCTAAGATAAGCCATACAAATCCCGCAATTCATACCACAGGGGGCAATTAATGAAGAACTTATATAAGACTTTGTATTCATGGAAACACCTCTCTTATTAAAGAAAATGGAATGTATCTATTTATTCTATATCCTTTTTTATTAATCATGTTCATCTCCCTGATAAATCCACATGGATTGAGTTGAACCTGCTTTTTCGAAACCACATTTCCGATAAAAATCAATTGCCTTTCCGTCTGCTGTTAGCAGTTGCTGGTGGAAATTCCCGTACTTATTTTGAAACTTATCTACAATCATTCTGCCGATTCCTTTTCCTTGATAATCAGGGTGTACTAAAAGATGCGGATAATAAACAACCAGATAACCATCCGATATTGCATTTCCCAGACCAATCAATCTATTTCCATCCCATGCAGTAATCAGGCTATCTGAATTCATTAAAGCTTTATACAATAAATCAGGTTTTTCCGCAGATGACCATTTATTTGCCTTGTATAATTTAATAATCTTTTCTTTATTAATTTCTTTTGTCTCTTTAATCTCAATATCCATATCAATCTCCCCGTATTTATTTTTTCTTTCTTGCTTTTGCGCTTTGCAATACTAAATAATTTTCATATTGGAAAGAGTTACCTTTACCAACTTTGTTATATTGCAAGACCCGTATTGTTCTAAGTGAGCCGAATACCCGCTGTTATATGACAAAATCGGGTAGTTTTTATTTTATATTCTGCTTATTAATACTCCTAAATTTCTTTGAAGTAGATTGTAATCATCCAACATGTAAAGTTTTTTTAACTTTTCAATTGTTTCAAGAGGGAGTTTATCTTTTGAGATCCCTTTAAGTATCATCAGGGTCTCTTCTTCTGAAAATTCTCCTTCTGGAACAATCCTGTTAGTATAATTTTTATTAGCTGGACAAACATCCTGGCATCTCATGCAACCTATAAGGGAATTATGCCATGCAGGATCAATCCATTCTGGAAAGTCATCGTTCTTTTCGTTGAAAAAAGTTAAACATTTTTCTGCACTTATTAAAAATCTATCCTCACGGATTGCACCGGTTGGGCACTTATTCATACATGCTGTACATTTATTACAGCTCTCCATCAATTTAATTTCTCGCCAATTATCAGCTACACATGGGATATCAGAAAAAAAAGCCTCCAATCTAAAATAACTTCCCCAACCGTCTATATAGGCAAGATTATTTCTACCATAACTTGCAAGTCCACTGTGAACCGCAAGGAGTTTTTTTGGAAGTATCGCATCACATATTTTGTAGCTGTAATTTCCTGAATGGAGTGATATGATATTTGAAGATTCCTTATCTGTACTGTGCAAATAGGTAGGAGGAATAATAACACAATATGTTTTGCCAGATAATTGGAATTTTATACTGACCTTAGGCTGTAAGGCGGCAGTAATAATTATCGATTTAGCCATAGGAAAATCGGTCGGGGGTTCAAAATTAAAATGTAAATCATAACGTGATATTATTTCATCGTAAAAATCTCTACATAAGATTCCTTGCTCGAGAAGGTTTTCCAAGTCACGCTGTAAATCAGGCAAGCGTTGAGCAGAAACAACAGAGCTCTTAAAACCGGCATTTGCTAAATGTTGATGTAATTCTTTAATTACTTTATCCATATTTATAACCTCCTAATATCTAATTTTTTTTAATTAAAATAAGGACAACATATCACTTTTTACTATGGTTTAGCTTTCCATTTTACGAGGTCTTTCTTTAGAACGTCTATCTATAATAATATCTAAAACTTCAACCATCCGGTTAAAAACTCCTCATATCCTATAGATTTTCCGCTAAAAATTACTGAATTATTGACTTGGCACACTTTCCCTATTTATCTAATTTAAAGGAAAATATTAATTGTCTAAGAAAATAGGATGTGTCTATTTATTTTGACACAATAGGGACAGACACCTATTTATCAGCTTCCCTCTTAGGTCTTCACTGTCCCTATATTTATATATTTTAGCACGGTTAAGCTGTGAAGGACAAATAACCTATGCCCTTGCCTCCCTTTACGTCTTTGCATAGGCGATGACAAAGAAAATAGGTGTCTTCTATTTTATACTATTTTATACTAAAATGTTATACTTTAAAAAAGTGCACTATACAATCCAGTATGAATCCAAGGCAATTATCAGTTATCGATTAATACATTGTTATTTATTACTAATATAAAAGAGAAACTTGTTACTAATTTAAAATATTAATGAAAAAGTTTTTCCTATGAATAAAAGTCATATATCTATAGACTTATTAGATAGAAATTAATTATGAAACTACCATAAAAACAAGGTGTAAAGAAGTGAGTTAAATGGATAATCTCGTTATTCAAATAAAAAATGATGGAATTGTAACCTTTACGATTAAAGCTTTAAAGCTTATTTTGCGCAAAACTATTGGATTTATTTGGGGAACTGAGATAATTTATGAATGCTTACTGAAAATGCCAATTGAGGAAATAGAGCCAAAAATTAAAGTTACTATTAGAGCGGCTGTAGAAGATGATTTAGATAAATTCAAGGGGATAGTAAATGAAAGGAAAATTAAACTTTTTAGAAAAAGATTTAAGAAAGATAGAATATGTTTTATAGCTTTAGATCAGGAAAAAATTGCCTATTTTGGATGGATAAGTTTTGATGATGAATATGAAAGTATTTTTCAGATTATGGTTAAAGTAA
>NMQN01000649.1 GCA_003575245.1 Candidatus Atribacteria bacterium 1244-E10-H5-B2
ATAAGAAATGTTATTTGTATTATTGTGGGGATTTTGATCCTTCCGGGCTATCTATCTATAATTCTATCAAAGAAAGGTTAGAGGCCTTTGGAATATTTATTCACTATGAAAGAATTGCTTTAACAAAAGGACAGATAGAAAAATATAAATTGCCTTCTGACCCTGGTAAACAAAGCGACCCTAATTATAATAAATTCGTTAGTATCTATGGCTCGGATATGGTAGTAGAACTTGATTCACTACCTCCGGATATACTTAGGAAGATTATTGAGGATTGTATATTACAAAATATTGACCAGGGTCTTTTGGTACAAGTGCAGGAAAAGGAAACAGAGGAACAGGATAAACTAAATAAATTTATAAATAAGAGGTGATTTGTATTGTTACCGGAGAAATTAGAATATATAGCAAGGGTACAGAAGTTTATAAATGTGCTAATTGAAAGTGCTAAGACTAATCAGATATCGGAAGAAGACTTCTATCTAATTATGAAAGCTAAAGTTAAAGCAATGGATCGGGAGAGAAGGGAAAAGGGCAAGCCTAAGATTTAGTAGAATTTCCATAGGTAGAAAAATTACTAAAAGGTAGGTGAGATAATTGACAAAAGTAGAATATAGAAAAATAATTTGGGGACTGTTAAAAGATTACCGGGACGATGAAATAACGTCTCTTGAAGAATTGTTAGAGAAAATTATGGCGATACCAACTCCAAAAGAAGGGAACCCGTATAAAGGGATGGCCACCAAAGGGTAGGCAAAATTAAACTTTTATCAAGTGAGAAGGATCAAGATGACACTACTGTCGACTTGGAAAGCTAAGAGATAACATTACCAGAAGGAGGAAGAGAATACTAGACACGGCGTGTCGTGTCCAAAGGGTTTGATTTATCGAACTCCCCCCATGGGGAGGACAAATTCCCGTTTTCGCGGGAACGGATAAATCCGCCCCGGTCTTATATTGCTACTACATGTAGTAGCTGACATGCAATACGCGATACGATTCACGAGATACGAGATACGAATTAGCTAACTAATTAGCCAATTGACCAATTGACCAACTATTAGTCGTTAGTGAATAGTGAATAGTCGTTAGTTGAACAGATAAATTATGTAAAGTCAAAGGAGCGAAATCGGGCTAAAAAGGTAAACAAAAAAAATCTTCTATTTTTACCTGTGGCTCCCTGTGGTTATTCAACCAGGGCTTTAGTCTCTATATAACACAAGTTACCTTTGTTATATAAGATAATGATAGGTAGAAAAGCAATAAAGTGTTTAATCTTATAGGTTTATAGTAGACCATTTATAAAGATTATTAAAATATTTATTATAGGGGTATTGACAAGTATAACAATATAGTATATATTATAGTAAATACGTTATATGGGGGTATAAGAAAATGAAAAAAGTAGATCCGATTAAAGACAAACAAAAAATATTTGCAATCAAAAACTATATTAGAAGTGCTGATTATCTTAAAGATAGTAAATATAAACGGTTCTATCAGGAGCGGGATTCAATGCTTTTTAGCTGGTCGATAAACTGTGCTCTCCGGGTGAGTGATTTACTTAGCATTAAAGTTAAAGATGTTTTTGATGGCAAGGGGAATATTAGCAAGTATCTATATATCAAACCTAAAAAGACAAAGAAGAAATCTTACAATGAATTAAAAATCTACATTAATGACCCAATGGAAAAGAGCCTGGCAAGATATATCAAGCAAGAAGAATATTTAGACCCTGATGATTATTTATTTAAGACTAAAGCAGGCGGTAAGCTGGACCGAATCCGGGTACACGGATTAATTAAGAAGTGGGCTAAGGCAGTAGGATTAAGCAACGACAGAATTTCCTGCCATTCCATGAGAAAAACCTGGGGCTGGATGGCCTACAAAATGGGAATAGATATTCAAATAATATCTGAAAAGCTTGGCCATAAAAGCGAAAGAGTTACCCGGCGTTATATCGGGGTAAATCAGGAAGCCGTCAATGATGTAGAGAAGCAGATTTGTTTATAAGGTGCAAGTTTTTAACCAGAATATCGAATATACGCTTGTCTTTATACCTATTCGATATTTGAGGGGGCTTAAAAGCGAAATTTGAAGGCCTGTTTTTTGGCTAAACTAACAAAAAAGCCTTATTTCTTATAACTTTAAGCTATTTCTAACGTTTTCAGTAAATAAAAGGGGGTAGTTAATAGGCTATAAAAGGGAAAGAGATGCGAACTAGGGCTACTAGGGGCGGTTTTTAGGGGTATTCTGAGCGATTTATTAAATAAATATATGGAGAATTTTAGAAATGACATGGAGAAATCTCTGAATATTTAATATTTGCTAGGTGGAGTATTAGCAATAAATTGTATTCGAAAGAATTACTACTTAAAAAGTGTCTCCACTTAGCAGTTTAGGCAAAATCTGAAAACGCTAAGCTCTCTCTGTAAATAATTTTTACTGAGGTAAAACTGCTTTTCAGATTTTACCTTTAGAGGTTGAAAATGCTAGTAAGAGCATGTAATTAATTTTTACTAACTCTGACTTGCTTTTCAATCTCTATCTTAGAGGATTGGGGACGCTATAACATTGTTGTAAGCAATTTTATTAAGGTGAATATGCTCTCCGATCCTCTCAAAATAGAAAAATAGAAAAGGGATTTATGGATTTAAAAGATGTAGACAAACCGATTCGGGATATTATCTTACAGTTAAATAAATTAGGCTATGAGACTAATGGGAGTTGTGCCGGATATCGTTATCCCGGACATCAAGACAAGACAGATAAGAATAAAAGAAAATTTTGGCATGATCCTTATGTAACATTTTACTCAACGCTAAAAAAGGCTCATAGATTAGATGAGGAGATTTCTAATTATTTTTGGGATATACAGCTTTTTCAGGGTCAGTTTGAAATGCATTTCAATACTAAATATGGTGGCGATAGTCAGAAAGCAAAAAAGAAGTCTTGGGAAGGCGTTAGAATAGCTTTAAATAATATAAGAAAAGAAGGGGGGGTTTAAACCATAAAAACATACCTTAGATTTTAAATTTACCTATAAAAATAGGGGAAAGGAGGGAGAAAATGAAAAAGAAAGAGTTTAAAGCTATGATAATTTTAATTATAACAGTGGTTTGCCTTATAGCTATACCGAGGTTGTATTACCACGCAAACAATCCTGCAGATACAATCGATTTAATATATGCCATTTTTACTACATCAGCTGTAGAGATAGGATTATTGGGGGGATTGATAATATCCCTTCGAAAGTAAATCATTCTAAAGAACAAGAAGAAGGAAAA
>NMQN01000660.1 GCA_003575245.1 Candidatus Atribacteria bacterium 1244-E10-H5-B2
ATCAGGAGTGAGGAGATTAGATAGTATATAGCGTTTAGCGTATAGAATGAAGTGATAAGTAATGAGTGATAAGTTTGTGGGGTTTCAGGTCACAAGTTTATAGATAGCTCATAATTCGAAGATTAACTGGGTAACTGGAAAACAGAATATCCAGTTAAACAAATTGACTGGAAGACTGGATAACCGGTAGACTGGAAGATTTAATAAATTATGAATTTTGAATTATGGTTTTTCGCTTTTCGTTTTAAGTTTTTAGCTGTATAATAATTATTGAAAACTTATGTTTAAAACTAATGAATAAATAATTGGTCAATTGGACAATTGGAGAATTGGTCAATTGATATCGAGGTGTTCTATGAAAAAATTATTTGGAACTGATGGGATAAGAGGGATTGCCAACAGGGAGCCCATAACTGCAGAGGTGATCTTTCACATAGGAAGAGCCGGAACATATTTATTTAAAGACGAGGTCGATACTAAGATATTAATTGGCAGAGATACGCGAATTTCGGGTGATATGTTAGAATCTGCTTTAATAGCAGGAATATGTTCGATGGGTGTAAATGTTCTAAGAGCGGGAATAATACCTACTCCCGTGGTGGCTTACCTAACCAGAGCTTACCATGCTAATTGCGGTATAGTTATTTCTGCTTCTCACAATCCCTTCGATCACAATGGCATCAAATATATCAGAGGGGATGGTTTTAAGTTTTCTGATTCAGAAGAAGAAGAGATAGAGAGAATATATTTTGAAAATTATTCAAAGGATGAATGGCCTACTAAAAAAAATATTGGCAGAGTAAAAGAATTACCTGAAGCAACAGATAGATATATTGATTACATTAAAAATACCCTTCCCCCAAAATTTTCCCTCAATGGATACAAAATCGTTTTAGATTGTGCCAATGGTGCATCTTTTATAATTGCCCCCCGTGTTTTTAAAGAATTGGGAGCCGAGATTATTACCATAAATGATAAACCAAGTGGTACCAATATAAATTTTAATTGTGGTTCAACGCATCCCGCTTTCTTGAGAAAGGAAGTTTTAAGACAACGAGCAGATTTGGGCCTATCTTATGATGGGGATGCAGATAGAGTTATTGCTGTAGACGAAAAGGGAAATATTGTAGATGGAGATCAAATTATGACAATTTGTGCCTTAAATCTTATCAAGAAAGACCGATTACCAAATAATATAGTAGTAACTACCTTAATGAGTAATATTGGCTTTGATGGGGCTATAGAAAAAGCAGGTGGAAAAGTTATTAGGACCAATATCGGTGACCGCTATGTATTGGAAATGATGAAGAAAGTTAAGACAGTATTGGGAGGGGAACAATCAGGTCATATTATATTTTTGCAATATAGTACTACTGGGGATGGATTGTTAACTTCTCTACAACTTATGAAGGTTCTTCGGGAAGAAGAAAAACCCCTATCTAATTTGGCTTCAGTAATGGAAAAATATCCTCAGATTATTTTGAATTATGAGGTTAAAGATAAAGAACGATTCTTTAAAAATGTTTGTATAAAAAAATTTATTAAAGAAATAGAAGAGGAACTTGACGGAAAAGGTAGAATTTTTGTTCGAGCTTCTGGTACCGAGCCATTAATTAGGGTATTATTAGAAGGAGAAGATAAAAATAAATTAGAGAAAATATCTCAGGATTTAAGGGAAGTAATTGAAAAGGAAGATATTTAAAATAAAATTTGATTACTCAGATTAATAGCAAGATTACACAGATGAAACAGGTATTTGCTTATGGAATGGATAATTGAAAGTTTAAAAGTTTGCAATAAATATTATACTAAAAAATAAAAAAGAATTATTTATCAATCAGTGTAATCTAATTCTAATCTGTGTAATCATATTAGGAGGTGATAAAAGAAATACATATTAAAAAAATTGAATACAAGCGCCAGAACTTACTCAAACTGAAAGACTGAGTGTTTTGATAAGGTAAGTTGACGAGGAAGGAGTTTATCGAAAATTCGGCGGATGCTCCTGGGTCGGCCCGATCCTTAGAAAACTTGTAAAACTTGTGAGCAATTGCGAGGACAGAGAGGTTTTTATGGTTAGGATCCATTTAGGAATTCCTGAAAAATATCTTTTAGAATAATTAGCGACAGATAATTTTTTTCTATTTTGTACCAACATTAGAATATTTTATGTTTATTACCCTATTATCTTTCTTGATGGATCAGTAATGGGGTTTTTGTTTTTTAAAAATAAATATTTAATTTAAGAAAGGATTAAAAAATGTGTGGAATAATTGGATACATTGGTTCAAAAGAAGCAGTACCCATTTTGTTAGATGGATTAAAGAAATTAGAATATCGAGGATACGATTCTGCAGGCATTGCTGTATTAAAAGATAATAAAATTCAAATAAAAAAGTGTAAAGGGAAGATAGCCAAATTAGAAAACTTATTGGAAAAAGGTGCCCCAAAAGGCAATATAGGATTAGGACATACCAGGTGGGCAACTCATGGAAAACCTAACAATATAAATGCGCATCCTCATAATGGATGTAATTCAGAGATAGTGGTAGTGCACAACGGTATTATAGAGAACTATATACCTTTAAGGGAAAGATTACTTTCGGAAGGGCACAATTTTATATCTGAAACAGATACTGAGGTTCTCCCTCATTTAATAGAAAGTAATTATCAGAATGATTTAACTTTAGCAGTAAAAGAATCTATAAAAAAAGTAGAAGGGTCTTACGCTATCGGAGTTATTTCTACTCGTGATCCGGGAAAAGTTGTCGCTTCACGTTGCGGGAGCCCTTTGATTATCGGTATAGGAGAAGGAGAGATGTTTTTAGCTTCTGATATTCCCGCTTTGCTTAGTTATACCAATAGAGTAATCTTTTTAGAAGAAAGAGAGATTGCTACTATAACTAAAGATGGAGTAGAGATAATTGATTCCGAAGGTAAAATTTTACAGAAAGAAGTAGTAAACATTGATTGGAATGAAGAGATGACAGAAAAGAGCGGATATAAACATTTTATGTTAAAAGAAATTTTTCAAGAAACTATGGTTATTCGTAATAATTTAGAAGGTAGAATTAATCCGTCTTTAAAAGCACTGGAACTTGACAACCTGTCCCTTCCTTTAGATAAAATTAAAGAAATAGAAAGGATATCTATTTTGGCTTGCGGGTCTTCTTATTATACAGCTTTAGCGGGTAAATATATATTTGAGGAGTTAACTGGTATTCCGGTAGAAGTGGATTATAGTTCTGAATTTAGATACAGAAAAATATTGCTGGGCAAA
>NMQN01000755.1 GCA_003575245.1 Candidatus Atribacteria bacterium 1244-E10-H5-B2
ATTATCAAGATTATGGATGACAGGGAAAATCAAATCACGGGTCAGATGCAAGATGCTGAAACGGCCAAAGAGGAAGCTCAGAAAGAATTGGAAGAACAGCGCAGGATAAGGGAAGAACTGCAGGAAAAATGGAACGAGATGCTTGCTCAGGCCAAGAAGGATGCCCAAAAGAAGCGGGAAGAATTGGTGAAGGATGCCAGAAAAAAAATTGATGAAGAGCAAAAAAATTGGAGTGAGGCGATATTAAAACAACGAACCGCTTTTTTAAGAGACCTTCGCCATTTATCCTGTGAGCAAGTTTGTCAGATTAGCAGAAAGGTTTTATCTGATTTGGCCGGTGAAAAATTAGAAAATCAACTGATTGAAAATTTCTTAGTCCAGTTGGGGAAGCTAACCAAAAAGGAAAAAGCCGATTTTGTCCGGTTTATCAATAAGGATGAGCGGAAGATATGGGTGAATAGTAGTTTTCGACTTACCAAAGAAAAAGAATCTGAGGTCAGGAAAACATTAGAAGATATTATCGGCGATAAAGTTGAAATTAATTTTAAGGTTTCTCCTGACTTGATTTGTGGTATCGAAACTCGAACAGAGGGTAAGAAAATTTCTTGGAATATTGAAAACTACCTGGATGGACTGGAAGAGCAGCTCAAGAAAGCTTTCACTGAAATCAGTTTTCAAGAATTGGATGCTGGAAAAAAAGAAAATTAGTGTGGCTTGAATAGATTAAATAGATTAAGATGCAATTTTAATGTGAGGGTATTAATGGACAATCCAACAAAAGAGATAGATACTTTATCTTTAAAAGAAAACTTAAAAATTACTTTTTCCAACATGAATCGCGTTATCAAACAACAGGAAGTATCTTTATATGTGGAGGAAATCGGGACCGTATCCTCGGTAGGCAAAGATATCGTCACAGCAAAAGGGTTACCGGAGGTAAAGGCAGGAGAAGTAGTTATTTTTAAAGGCCGTCAGCGGGGAATGGTATTTAATCTGGAACCGGGCAAGGTAGATATTATTCTGCTTGATGATGCGAAAGGGATTAAAGCCGGAGACGAAGTGAGGAGAACAAATCAGGTAATGGATGTCCCGGTTGGCGAATCATTACTGGGAAGGGTCATTGACCCGGTGAGCCGTCCCCTGGACAATTTAGGTGCAATCAGAACGATGGAGAGATATCCCATTGAACGTGAATCTCCTCCCATTATGGATAGAGACCCGGTATATGTTCCTTTACAGACCGGTATTTTAGTAATTGATGCCCTGGTGCCTATCGGCCGGGGACAGCGGGAGCTTATTCTGGGAGACCGACAGACCGGGAAAACAGCGATTGCTGTGGATACCATACTTAATCAAAAAGATAAAGGGGTTATCTGTATTTATTGTGCTATCGGTCAAAAGATGTCTTCTATAGCCAGGGTAATTGCTCAACTTAAAAAGTCAGGAGCCCTGGAATACACCATTGTTATGGTGGCATCGGGAGAAGATACGCCCGGCTTGAATTATATTGCACCTTATGCGGCGACCAGTATCGGTGAATATTTTATGGAAAGAGGGAAAGATGTTTTAATTATATACGATGATTTAACTCATCACGCTCGAACTTATCGGGAGCTATCTCTTTTGTTAAGAAGGCCGCCTGCCCGGGAAGCATATCCCGGAGATATTTTTTATATCCATTCCCGCCTTTTAGAAAGAGCGACTCATCTGAAGAAAGAAAAGGGTGGCGGTTCTTTGACTGCTTTACCCATTATCGAAACCCAGGCTCAGAATTTATCAGCTTACATCCCTACCAATCTTATTTCCATTACCGATGGTCAAATTTATCTTTCTCCTCAATTATTCCAGGGTGGGCTTTTGCCGGCTGTTGATGTGGGGAAGTCAGTATCCCGGGTAGGAGGAAAAACGCAATTAACTTCCTATCAAGAGGTGGTGGGCAGTCTGCGTTTAACTTATTCCCAGTTTCAAGAGTTGGAAATCTTTTCCCGGTTCGGGACCCAATTAGATGAGAATACCATAAAAATCCTGGAAAGAGGAAAAAGAATAAGAGAGGTCTTAAAACAGAATCAATATGCACCTTACTCAGTGATGGAACAGATTGTAATCCTGCTCATGGTTAACCAGGGGTTATGGGATCAGGTTTCGGTTGAAGATATTAGAAAAAAGATAGTAGAGATAAAAAAGAATTTAAAAGACAAATTTCCCCGATTAGAAGAAAAGGTGATGAGTAATAAAAAACTGGATAACGATGAAGTAAAAACGATTCTTCATTTTATCGAACAATTCATTTTAAAAGGAAAAGAGAACACTAAAAATGCAGATGCTTGAAGCCATTAAAAGGAAAATTGAAAGTGCCCAGGATTTATACTCTGTGGTTAAAACGATGAAGGCATTGGCTGCAGTTAATATTCATTATCATGCGCGAGCTGTAGAGGCAATTACAGAATATCATCAATCCATTGAGATGGGTTTTCAAGCGTTGTTAAAGGAAAAACCGGAAATATTAAAAAAACCGATTTTAAAAAATGAAAGACGAATGGGAGTAATTGTCTTTGGTTCGCAAAGAGGGATGGCCGGTAAATTTAATGTCATGGTAGCCAATTCCTTTATGGAGTGGGAACAAGCGAAAGCCTTCGATTATACTCAATTAAAAATAGCTGTCATCGGAGAAAGAGCCGAAGAACAGTTAAAAGAAGTTGACTACCAACCGGCAGCCAGGATTGATTTTCCTGAATCCAGGTATAACCTGAATAGCGCCATTCAAGAACTGCTGATATTGGTGGAATCCTGGCGGTTTCAGGAAAAAATAGATGATATTTATTTATTTTACAATAAGTTGAAAAGAGGGGTTATATTTGAACCCTTTCAATTTCATTTATTCCCCTTGGAGCAAGAATGGTTACGGGAATTAACTTTAAGAAAATGGCCCTCTCGCAATCTACCATTATATACCCTTTCCTGGGACCAGTTACTCTCTTCCTTCATCCATCAATTTTTTTATATTTCCTTATATAGGGCTTTTATCGAATCGATGGCAAGCGAAAATGCCAGCCGTTTAACAGCCATGCAGAAAGCCGAAGAAAACATCGAGGAACGTTTGGATAATCTGAATTCTCAATTTAACCGTCAGAGGCAAAATGCGATTACCGAAGAATTATTGGATATTATCGCCGGCTTCGAAGCATTGGCAAAAGTGTGACAGGGCACGGTCCTTTGTCACATATGAACTTTGTCGGTAAAGAAATGGAGAATTTATCAATATGAATTGGAAAC
>NMQN01000300.1 GCA_003575245.1 Candidatus Atribacteria bacterium 1244-E10-H5-B2
AACCCCTTATATTTATTTTATTACTTTGCCGGAGAAGCAGTAATAATAAGGATTTAGGCACTGTGTCCGAAGTTCGGACACTCTCTTTTATATCCTGAGGGAGTTTGAGCAAAGAAAGCATTTCGTTTACATAGCTCTTAGGAAGTCCCAATTCTCTTGAGGCCTCCCTTTGGGAGTAGGTCGGGTTTTCCATCCTCCTTTTATTGATCAAGGCCTGGATAGATTCTGCTTCTTCAAGTGGTGGAAGGTCCTGCCTCTGGATGTTTTCAATTAACTGATGGATAAGCCGGGTATAATTATCGATGTTTTTGATAATACAGGGCAGCTCATGAAATCCGGATAATTTAGCCGCCCTATATCTGCGCTCCCCATTGATTATTTTAAAGTAATCTTCCTTTTCTATATACTCTACAGTAATCGGCTGAAGGAGCCCATGCTTTTTAATTGATTCTGCTAATTCATTTAGCCTTTTTTGGTCCAAGCTTTTTCTGGGTTGGTCGGGATCTGATTTAATTCTGGAGATATCTATAACCCGGGCCCCCGGAATCCCCTTTGTTCCTTCTCTAATCCCTTTTCTCTCTTCCTTGATAACCTCTTCTTCTGGGAAAGGAAGAGAAGCAAAAGTATCTTTAGCTAATCTCCTTAAGATAATTTCCTTTTTTTTAGCCATGGTTTATAATCTCCTGTGCTAATTTTCGATAGGTTTCTGCTTGTTCTGAGGAAGGCAAATAATAATTAATAGGTTTTTTCAAAGTGGCTGCTTCGGCATATTTAACACTGTTCTTTAACTCTACTTTAAATACTTTATCTTTAAACCCTTCTAAAACAGTCTCATGGTAGACCTCTTCCAGCTTTCTTCTTCCGACAAACTTATTTATAATATAGCCCATTATTTTGAGCTTGGGATTTGCCCTTTTTCTTATCTTGTTTATGGCACCTCTTAGGTAGGCGGTCCCTTTAACAGCCCATTCCTGACACTCTAAAGGGATAATAACCTCGTCTGCAGCCACCAGGCCAATTCTGGTGGCTAGACCTAAACTAGGAGGACAGTCAATGATTATGTAGGGATAGTTTTCTTTTAGTTCTTTTAATTTATCTGCTAAAAAATACTGGGCGTCTGGCTCTCCAGCCAGTTGAAGATCTATTTTGCTTAAATCTATATTGGAAGGGATAATGTCTATATTTTGAAAGGGGGTCTTTTGAATAACCTTTACAATATCAAGGGCATTATCTAAAAAGAGGTCAGTAACGGTAAATTTAAGATGGTAAATATTCTCTAAAAAGGAAGAGGAAAGATTTCCCTGCTGGTCCAAGTCTATAAGCAAAATCCTTTTATTTTTTTCAGCTAAAGCCCCAGAGAGATTAAAGGTAATATTGGTTTTTCCCACCCCTCCCTTTTGATTGGCAACGGCAATAACTTTAGGCCTTCTAACTTTCTGGGTATTTTCCTCATACATGATTATATTTTGTCTTAACCTTTTTTAGATTTTAGATAAAGCACTGCTTCAAAAATTGTTTAGCTTTTCCACTGCCTTTTGATAGGCAATCTTATGCTTAAAACCACGCTTTAAATATTTCCATATTGCCTGGATTTTGTGAAAATCTTCATCTGTATATTCTCTCATTTCCAGATCGCCTCTGGTTATTTTTTTAGGCTCAATGTAGCCTTTTTGTTCCAGATAATACAGTTTATGTCTGGGAATATCTATTTTTTTTAGGACGTCTGAAGTTTGCATCTTTGTTCCACCTATAAAACCATAAAGTATAAATTTATTTTTATATAGTTTAACCCATAAAAAATAACATGTCAAACATAAATAGATATAAATAAGGTTTTTTCTATTCAACAGAAGCTCCCCAATGTCTTGATTTTCCCTTATTCTAAATTACAAAATGTATTTGGAGAGTTTAGAAAAAGTTATTGAATTATTGAGATAGTACAACAGTTCTCACGATATTTATTTTAGATTTCAAGCTTAATAGACCATTGACCTATAAGAAAAAGATCAATAGATGTTTCTGGACCAACAGAACCAAAGAGATAGTAATCTACTTTCCTTGGCGCAATTGTTTCATCCTCTTCGGGTTCAAAAGCCCAATAGATTATGAATAAATCAAACAGTTTCAATTTAACTGCAGATAAATATTTTTTCTGCACATCTATTGGAACCCTAACTTGTGTATCTTTAAATCCTATTACATCTACACTAAGGTCTTGTGAAAGTGTTTCAGCTCCATAAACCATCCCACAAGCATCAAGCGCCCCTCCAAACCCATATTTTTCGAAAAAAGCAAAACCTTGATCAACTATACTAATTTTTTTCTTTAAATCACCAGCTTCAGATTGGAGTAAAGATATTTCTTTTGTTGTTGCTAAAATAGGTCCATTTAGCCCAATATTATGGCTAATAGCAAATTTTCTTTCTTTTTTAAGAGAATTAATTTTTTCTTCAATTCTTGCTAGTTCTGTTTTAAAAATCTTTGAATTATCTACAAAATAATCCATTTCTTATCCTTTCCGTTAAACATTATTTTTAGAAGAAATTATTTATAGTGTTTTTTAAGGTTAAACTTTAAATCTGTTTTATATCTTAGATTTATCCTTTCTCGATTATCTTCACGCCATTGTTTCATAAACCATTGTTTTATATGTTTTTCTCTATCAATCATAAAATAAAACCTTCATATTTCGTTTTTAAGGGGGGTCTTTTACCCCTGCCCTTACAATCATAAGCGAAAAATCGATATTTCCCTTATAAATTACAACTTTCTTAGACCATTCCTCTCACGAATCTTGAATATTTTAGCGATTAAACTTTTCCGAAAATCCTGATTATTAGAATTATTAGAAAAAACTTCTTTTAACTCGCCACCGCAAAGAGGACATTTATTTTTATACTTGTATTTTACGACCCAGCCACAAAAAACCTTATTACATTCAGGACATTCGTATCTCGGCATAATCTATTTACCCCCTTATTATCCTTTGAATATCTCCTTCAAATTTTTATTAGCCTCATTAACTCCTAGGACAAAATTATTCCACTCATCAAATTTAAAACCGCAAGAGGCCGAAACGTCTAAACTTGCAATATAAAGGCCTATCTCGTTTTCCTCCTCCTCCTGCTCAACCCTACGGTTAGAAATTCTCCAATCTTAGTCTTTGATAATAAGACCTTCTTTTCTTTTTTCATCACTTTTTTATATTGAGTTCGGGTTCTGATTTGCTCTTGCAGTCAATAATCAAATACCAATCCTTATCAATATTCGATA
>NMQN01000003.1 GCA_003575245.1 Candidatus Atribacteria bacterium 1244-E10-H5-B2
TTTATATAATAATCTATTTCTCCAACTTCATCCATTATACGCTCATAGGTCCATCCTTCACACGGCCTGCCTAAATACACTCCAATTATTTTTCCTAATACACCTGCGTATACTTTTTCTATATAACTATTATTGATAATCATATTACTCCCCTTCTATTTAGATAGGCTTAAAACATTTATTAGTGTTTTATAAAAAATATCTTGATTAACCTTAATTGCCACATAAACATTGTTTCTTTCTTTACTATTAAAATCACAAACAGTTCTTCCATCTGTTACTCCAGGAAGTGTTTCTACATCAACATTACAAAGACGCGTCTTAATAACTGCACCATCAATAATACTGGCCACAGCAAGAGCGTCATGAACGGGTGCAGCATTTTGACCTTGTATTTCACCTCCAGCTATTCTCCCTTTTATAAAATTAGCTGAAGCCATAGAAGCTTTTGTACCTATATTATATAAAGCATCACACTCGTCACTTGAAATTAGTGCTTTATGTGTAACATTCAAACCAACCATTGTGATTTTCTTAATTCCTGAGTTTAAGACAATTTTTGCAGCTTCAGGATCCATCCATATATTAAATTCTGCATCTGAAGTAACGTTGCCACTTCCCGTACTACCTCCCATAAAGACAATCTCTTGAATCTTTTCGATAATACGGGGTTCTATCCTAATAGCCAGAGCAATATTTGTCATTGGTCCTAATGGAACTAAAACTATATCTCCATCAGATTCCATAATCGTTTTAATAAGCCAGTCTACAGCACCTTGAGACTGCTTTTTAGAAACAGCTTTGGGAATCTCAAGTAATCCTCCTTCTATTGGGCATGGCTTCAATCTTGGTATCGGAGGGCGTCTGTTTTTATAAAGGTGAACAAGTAGCGGTAAGTTTGACCCCTCAAACACCGGTACATTAGCTTCAATTAAATCTATTACTCTTAACGCATTCTCAGTACATTCCCACACAGGCCTATTTCCGTTTACTGTTGTTATACCAATAAGTTCAATTTTAGGACTCAAAACAGCAAGCATTATTGCAATAGCATCGTCTCTTCCAGGGTCAACATCAAGAATCACTTTCTTTATATTACTCATTTTTCCTCCTCTATATTCACTTATAATAATTTCTTCTTCAACGGGTTCTTCTGCAACTTGCGCTTCAGTTGCGCTACAACTCAACGTGAAACTGACCAGAAATACTAGCGCGATAATACTAAGTTTTCTCCTTAACATTATTACTTTCCTTTCCTTTCTATACCTATTAATAAAATCCTCCTAACCCTTTATTCCAGTGGTTGCAATTCCCCTTATGTAATATTTCTGGAAAGGAATAATTAACAATATGGGTACAATAGTTGCTATTACTGTACCACCAAATAAGGCAGACCAGATCGTTATATGTTCAGTCTGACTGCTTGCCGAAATTGCTACAGTTATTACTCTCAACTCAGGATTGGGAGCTACAATCAATGGCCAGAAAAAGGAATTCCAAGTTCCAATAAAAACAATCAAAGCTCCACTGATTAAAACTGGCTTTGAAATAGGAAGAACAATTCTACTAAAGATCCTAAACCATGACGCACCATCAATAATAGCAGCATCAATAAGGTCTTGGGGTATTTCCTCAAAGAATTGCTTAAACAGAAAAATAACCAACCCGTTTGCCAAACCAGGAATAATTAAACCTTGCCAGGTATATAACCAATCAAAATTTTTAACTATGATATATAGAGGAATAATTATTCCTTCTAAGGGGACCATAAATGTCGCTAAGACTATTATAAAAAGTAGATTTTTAAATCGAAAATTAAAACGTGCGAATGCAAAACCAGCCATTGCACTTATTAAAATAGTAAGAAATACTGTTGATAGACTTAAGATAATAGTATTTTTAATCGCTAATAAAAAATTCTGTTCAAAAAATAGAACTTTATAATAATCCAGTGTAGGTTTATCAGGAAAGAAAGCACGTAAAGTAAAAGGATAAGCATACTGAAATACTTTTGAATTTTCCGTTATGGAAGCAGAAAATGCCCACAGCAGAGGAGTCAGAACAAATAATGCAATCAAAACAAGTGCAATATAACTAAATGTTTTCTTCAATTGAAAACCCCTTTCTATCCACGCTCCCTAAGAATATAGAATTCTAATGCTACAACAATACCTATAAATAATAAAAGAATAACCATCATTGCCAATGATTCTCCTAAATTACCATAAATCAATCCCCGTCTATAAGCCTCATATATAACAAAATTTGTAGCAAGTTGTGGCCCACCACCAGTTAAAATATAAACTGGGACAAAAAGTACAAGGTTTATTATTGTATCTGCAACAACTACAAAAGTAAGCACCTTTCTCAATAAGGGTAAGGTGATATACCGAAACATCTGGATACCACTTACACCATCCACCATTGCTGCTTCTTGAATCTCGTGAGATATTCCCTGAAGACCAGCTAAAAAGATAAGCGTCCAAAATGGTACTCCTAACCAGGTTACAATCAATATTATACACCACATAGCCTGTCCTGCATCGGTGAGAAGTGGTTGCGGAGATATTCCGATTGCAGATAGTATTCCATTAAACAAACCACTTCGACTCAAAATCAATCCCCAAAGTACACAAGCCACACTTATAGCGATTGCTACCGGAATGATAAAAATACTTCGAAATGTTCTGATACCTCTTAACTGCTGGTTAGTGAGTAATGCCAATCCAAGTGCTAATGTTACTTGAATAGGATTCACGATAAGATTAAATATTCCTGTTGCCTTAAAGGATTGCCATAAAATCGGGTCTTTAAACAGTTTTATATAATTACCCAGGCCAATAAACTCTTTCCCACTAGAAGAAGTAAAAGAGATAGTAAACAAACTTTCGACTAATGCACTAAATATAGGGACGATTCGAAATATCAGGAGTAATATGAAACTAGGAGCCAAGAAATAAAATGGTATCCAACGTTTGCTATTTAATATCATATTCAAAACCTCAAATCATTCCAGTACTATTAATTATACAGAGCAGAGATTTAAAGTTACCTGCAATCTCTGCTCTGATTTACAACACTGTTTTAGTCAAACAACTTATCTGTATTTCTCCATTTCAGCTTCAATTTGTTCCACTGCGATATTGAGTGTCTCTTCAACATCTGCACCATTTTGGATATCGGTTGCTGCAACCAATAATAGTTGTTCATACTCCATATAACCAGGAGTCAGAGCACGAGGAATTGGATTAACAGTGGCT